>JBEBHM010000503.1:0-6613 GCA_040080875.1 Pirellula sp. | reverse complement strand
CGAATTTCTCTTCGCTGCCAATGAACTTCAGCGAGTGCCCGACGCGATACGAAATGTTGGCCAAATGGCAAAGCGAGGTCGACAAGTGCCCTTCATGGATGTTGCAATGCAGGTCAGAGTTTTTGTCCGAGCGAATCGCTTCTAAGAAATTTGCCCAGTGGTTGGATTGCTCGCGTTCGTTTTCCTTGGACTGGGCAAAAGGCTGTTTCTCTCGCTTTCGAAATGCCTTCCAAATGTGGCCACTGATCTCCAGCCATCCGTCGGCGCCGTAAAAGATATTGCCCACCTCCTGGCCTGAACTCCCCTCGTGGTTTGTGTAGCGTCCGCGAGTCTCAAGTTCAATGATTTTGCCATCGGCATACGTGAAAGCGGCCGTCTGCGTGTTGGGAGTCTCCTGTGTCGTCCGATCGTGTCCGTAGGTTTCGACGCCGCCGTAAACCATCGTGCCAGGTGTCTTGCCTTGGTCTTGGGTGAGTCCAAAAATGCCACCCGTCGAATACACCGCGACTGGGTGCTCGTTTTTCTGCATGCCCCAACGTGCGATGTCTAGAGTATGTGGCCCGGTATTACCGGTATCTCCGTTGCCGGTGTCCCAATACCAGTGCCAGTTATAGTGGCTTCGTTTTTCGTTGTAGGGGCGTAGCGGAGCCGGACCAAGCCATCGATCGAAATGGAACGTAGAGGGTGGCGAACTTTCCTTTGCCATACCATAGGAATCTCGAGCCTTGAAGCAAAGGGCTCGCGCCATGTAGAGTTCCCCGATACCTCCTCCATGAAGAAAAGCTATCGCCTCGCGCACGTTCTTGGAGGAACGGTTATTGAGACCCACCTGCATGCGCAGGCCATACTTGCGCCACGCTTCGACCATCTTGCGCCCTTCCCAGATGTTGTGCGACGAGGGTTTCTCGACGTAAACGTGCTTGCCCGCCTGCGCTGCCCAGACTGCAGCGAGCGCGTGCCAATGGTTCGGAGTCACGATCGAAACCGCGTTGACAACTTTGTCGTCGAGAACCGATCGCAGATCCCAACTTGTGATCGGTTTGCTTCCCGATTTGTCTTCGACCAGCTTCGAGGCCGGATTGAGTAGCGCTTCGTCCACATCACAGACCGAGTGGACTTGCACGTTGTGGCTGTCCTTGAGCGCACCCCAGTTCTTAAGGTGAACCGTACCCTGGTTGCGAAGGCCGATCACGGAAACATGTATGCGTTCATTTGCCCCGACGATGGCTGCGTACGACTTAGCACTGAAGTTCGCTGCGAGACCAACTCCCGCTGCGCCTAGCACGCCGTTTTTGATAAATACGCGGCGGCTTCGAATATTCCGTTTTATGTTCATGTTGTGGGTTTCTCGCCTTTAGGTGTGTTCCAAGCTGAGTAGAGCAAAGAAATCGACGTGTAGATCACGACGAATACGACTAGCCAATTCACGTATTCGAGCGGAAGCTCTTTGACGATGAATGCAGCAATGGCAACGCCAGGCAGACCAAGAATGGTTAATCCAAGTGCGGCCCGTGCATCGTACTTGCCTGTTTTCACAAAACGATAGCTTGCAACCGGCATCAGCACGGCACATGAACCCATCATCAACGGAAACGCAGCCTTTTGATTCATTCCTAAGAGGCTTACCATGATCATGATAGGCGCGTACGCTCCTATTCCGATCGTCATCAGCGCGCCAAAAATGAAGTTGCCAAAAAAACCAATTGCGAGATGTATTCCTGTTAGACCTAGCGATTCGCCGCCGGAAGGAATCCAATGGAGTAGCTTTGCCAAAATCAAGGATACCGCCGCCAATAGCGCAATTCCCATTCCAATTTGGATAGCCCTTTTTGGTAACCGACTTACAAATGTTGCTCCAAGATACGAGCCCATCGCAGAAGCGATGATCAAAAGACATAAAGTCCAAAGATCGATTTCAATGCTGTGGATGTACAGCAATGCCTGGAGGATCGTGGGCAAGGTATGACCCACGTTGAGCGTTCCAGGAATCTTGTCGTCATCGACGGTCTTCGTCAGTCGAAATAGCGAGGTCGTCGTCGCAAACGAGCCAATTCCAAGAGTATCCAAAAAATCGGTTACAAAGCCGATCAGAAGTTGAATTCCCGTGGGTTTGATTCCAAGTTTGGAGTGCTTCCTGAGCGAGAATGCCCATGTGACAGCGAATACAACTCCGATGAGTGCCAGCAACGCGAGAATCGCAAACTTCTCAAAACGGATTCCAAAATTGCTTGGGTTCATAGAAAGTCAAGTGGTTTGAATCAATGAATGCTCTCTTCCGAATGCGCAGTATAACCCAATTCGCCAACTTGCAATTCGCTCACGCGCAATTCAGGCCCCCCAGACCGGCCATGTGCTTGGCGATTTATGGATGAGCAAGCTATATTGGGGTGATAATTGTTTGGTTCAATCCGAGCTTAGACAGAGACGCAGGCTTAGCTGCCAAAGCATAACTTGGTGACGAGTCTCAACATTGATTGAGTGATTTACATGAAAATCGGTATTCCAAAGGAATCCTATCCAAACGAGAAACGAGTCGCTGTGACTCCCGAGGTTGCTGAGAAACTGATCGCTCTTGGTTTCACCGTCGCACTCGAATCCGGTGCGGGGCTCGGTTCTGACTATTCCGACGATGCCTATCAAGAGGCTGGCGTTACGGTCGAGGATGCTGCATACCTTTTATCGACTTCGGACTTGATCTTGAAGGTGCGTTCGCCAGTTCCTGCTGAAGTCGAGCAAATGCGAACTGGGGCGTGGCTTATCAGTTTTGTTTGGCCAGCACAGCAGCCGGAGTTGATGAAGCAATTCTCTGCCAAGCAATCGACGGTCCTAGCAATGGACTGCATTCCTCGGATCTCCCGAGCACAAAAAATGGATGCACTGTCCTCGATGGCCAATATTGCTGGCTATCGAGCCGTAATCGAGGCAGCGCATCACTTTGGAAGATTCTTCGCAGGACAGGTAACGGCGGCCGGAAAAATCCCGCCTGCGAAAGTTATTATCGTCGGCGCAGGGGTCGCAGGACTTTCCGCGATCGGCGTTGCCGTCGGTCTGGGGGCGGTCGTGAGGGCCAACGACACGCGTCCTGAAGTTGCTGACCAAATTCGATCGATGGGCGCGGAATACGTACCCGTACTTTTCGACGAGCAAGGAACCGGTGAAGGGGGGTATGCCCGCACAATGAGCGAAGGCTTTCAGAAAGCCCAACGCGAAACTTATGCTCGGCAAGCCATCGATGTTGATATTATCATCACGACGGCGCAAGTGCCGGGCAAGCCTGCTCCTAAGCTGATCTCGGCAGGTATGGTCGAATCGATGAGACCTGGCAGCGTCATCGTCGATTTGGCGGCGGAGCAAGGTGGCAATTGCGAGTTGACGGAGCCTGGTAAAGTCATCGTAAAAAATGGAGTCACCGTCGTGGGGTATACCGATATGCCGAGTCGGTTAGCCAAGCAGTCAAGCAATCTGTATGCGACCAATCTGTTTAGGTTGATTCAGCATCTTTGCCCAAACAAAGATGGACAACTGGTCGTCGATCCGAACGATGAAATTTCCCGAGCAACGACGATCGTATTGCGAGGTGAGGTAACTTGGTCGCCTCTGGCGCCAAAGCCGGCATTGCCCTCTGGCGCTACAACACCCGTTGTCTCACCGGTGATTAGCCCAAACTTATCGAGCAAGAAAATCTCCGACCGCAATAGTTGGTCCATCTACTTCCTGGGACTGGGAATCCTGTTGCTCTTGCTCGCTGGTTTCGTTGCACCACCATCCTTGATCTCGCATTTAACCGTTTTCGCTTTGTCTTGTTTTGTCGGCTATATGGTTGTTTGGAATGTCACTCCCGCTTTGCACACACCTTTAATGAGCGTTACCAACGCAATTAGTAGCATTATCGCCATTGGAGCGGTCATGCAAATGTCAGAAGCCCCCGTAGCCATTCAAATGCTCGCAGGGGCGGCATTAACGTTGACCGCAATCAACATGTTCGGCGGTTTCGCCGTAACACAAAGAATGCTCTCGATGTTTCGCCGGTAGAGCCATCCCCGGCAGAATCATCTTCCTCATGCAGAATGGTAAAAACGGACACAATGATCGATAAACCTGTGATGCTTGCGGCTTACTTGGGAGCCATCGTCTTATTTATTCTGAGCCTTGGCGGATTTAGCAAACCAGAAACTTCCAGTCGCGGCAATCTCTATGGCATGGCCGGGATGTCGCTCGCGATGATCGTCGCCGTGCTCGGCTCCGACTGGACATTCTTTGGTCTGACTTGCTTGATACTCGCGTTTGCGATTGGAGGCCCCATTGGCTTGATTGCTGCACGAAGAATCGAGATGACCCAAATGCCCGAGTTAGTTGCTCTCATGCATAGTTTGGTTGGACTCGCAGCTGTTTTGATCAGCCTGATCAGCTACTTTGGTCCCTCAGAATTTGCGAATCTCGTCGAACATCGAATCCATTTGGTAGAGATCTACATCGGCGCATTCATCGGTGCGGTTACTTTGTCCGGATCGTTAATGGCCTTTGGAAAGCTTTCTGGCAAAATAAGTGGCAAACCCTGGTTGTTGCCTGGCAGGCATTGGGTCAACTTAAGCGGGATGATTCTGGTTGTCGCTCTCGGTTTCTTTTTCGCTGCATCCGATTCGAAACTGACAGGCATGATTCCAATGTTTTTGATGCTGACGATTGCGCTTGCGTTTGGAACACATCTCGTCGCAGCCATAGGAGGCGCGGACATGCCTGTCGTCGTTTCGATGCTCAACAGTTACTCTGGGTGGGCCGCATCGGCAACAGGATTTACTCTGTCCAATGACTTGCTAATCGTCACAGGAGCACTAGTCGGTTCTAGCGGTGCGATCTTGTCCTATATTATGTGCGAAGCGATGAACCGAAAATTTTTGGCAGTGATCGCGGGAGGCTTTGGTACCGAAACGCATGCCTCCAGCCCGAGATCACTCGAAGCAGAAGGCGAAGTAGTGGCTATCACTACTCACGAGGCGGCTGCGCTCATGTGCGATGCTCGACGGGTTATCATTGTGCCCGGATATGGGATGGCCGTTGCACGAGCGCAGCATTCCATTTGCGAAATAACCAATTTGCTCCGAGCAAAGGGAGTTGACGTTCGTTTTGCGATCCATCCGGTTGCCGGTAGAATGCCCGGGCACATGAATGTGTTACTCGCGGAAGCCAAACTTCCATATGACATTGTTTTTGAGATGGACGAGATCAATGAGCAATTCCCACAGACGGATGTAGCATTGGTGATAGGAGCAAACGACATTGTCAATCCCGCCGCACAAGATGACCCGCATAGTCAAATCGCAGGAATGCCCGTCTTGGAAGTTTGGAAAGCGGGCACTTCCATCGTCTTGAAGCGGAGCATGGCTTCGGGTTACGCAGGTGTCGACAATCCGCTTTTTCAGAAACACAATAATAAAATGCTTTTCGGTGATGCCAAACAAATGCTCGACGAAGTATTGGTCACTCTGCGAACTTTGACTTCCAACATTGGGGCTGCATAGACACCTTGTAAAACGGTTGTCTTCAACCGTTTCTAAGCGTTCGCCAAGAGGCAAACAGTCAAACGCCTAAACTGTTGAGACAACTGTTCTACTTTGTCAATTCATCGCGACTCCAGCCACGAAAAATCGTCCTGCTCGGCGGGATTTTGAGAGCGTTCACCTTTTTGTCTCTTGGTATTCGTAAGGAATAACCTCAAGACTGAATAGGAGACGGCAACGATCGCGATTGCAGAAAACCACCAGTATCCTCCCCATGATTGGGAGTCGGTGGCAACCGATGCAACGCCTGTTTGCATCTCATTGCCCGCGTATGAAGGGAATGGGTGCCTGCCGCTGCCTACCTTCGTTTCAGGCTCGCCAGTGACTGCAAGCATCGTTTGAGCCGACACAACCAGCGGGCATGGCGGGGTAACGAGCATCACGCCTGCAGCAGCTGCCAGCACCATGCGATGAGGGCTGGCTCGTCGATGTTTTGGACGGCAATCCATTCCCCTAACCTCGTGCAGCTGGGCGTGAACGTGTTGTTTGTCATTATTGGGCGTTGGTAGCGAGCAGCGTACGGAACGGACTTTGCGTCACTTCACGGGAAGCGATCTGCAACTACGATATCGGGTTCGACGAGTGCATCGCCCTTGGCTGAATCGTAGGCGGCGAAGGCGGCGTGGAGGTCGGCGAATGCCACGATGGCCCGGATCTCCGCCAAGACCATTGCGAGCTTCTCTCGAGCGAGGGCCTGTCTGCCGATCTTGTCGAGGGCAACGGATGTGCGAACCTGATGGAGCAACTGGCGCTGGATCTCGGCGAAACGCTCCGCATCGCGATACGCCCGCGTCTGTACCGCCATCCGTGCGCGCGCGACATGCACTTGCAGCGCTATGGTCGCGGCCGCGGCGAGAGCATTTTGCCGATGCACATCCTGCTGAGCGTCGATGGCATCGAGGTCGGCTGGAAGGCGCGCAAGGTCGATCAGATTGCCTGCAATTTTGGTCCCCCAACTGATCCAGTTGGATTGCAACAGGTAGGAGTTTGTGTCGCTAGCGAAGGTCTTGCTGAAAGTGACGCCGGGAAGCAGCTACAGGATCGTGGCGTGGACC
>JBEBHM010000502.1:0-6622 GCA_040080875.1 Pirellula sp. | reverse complement strand
GGATTCTTTGCGGTCGAGATAGGCGAGAGAATAAGCCGAATGGAATCGCACTTCTGGATCCGACGAGGCCAAACCGGATACGAGCACTTCCTTGGCTTCCGCAGTCCCGATGGCCTCCAACTCGACCGCTCCTCTTTGCGCCGTCTCACGCTTGTGCAACAGCTTCTTGCATCCGATGATGCGTTCGTTTCGTTCTTCAGCGCTCTCGGAAAACCCTGTCGAAAGGATGACCGAGACAAAGTGCGCGGGGTCGTATTTGTATTTAGGGACCGTATCGAGCACGATGAACCAATCGTTCTTGCCCTCGGCGACGAGCTTTTGCTTATTCGAGTCTTGAAAGAAGAACCTCGAATTGATCGCTTTTTCAAGTGCTTTAGTAACAAAGACGTGGCGGAACTCTGGGTTCATTCGCAATCCCAAGCGCTGATCCGCAATGAGCCGGCCACCCCCAATGATGACACCCTTGAGCGGTGCGGGTGCCGATTTCGTGTAACTGGTCGGCAGGGTTACAATCTCGCCAGACGCAATCGCTTTCTCATCGCTCTTGTGCATACTACCCTTGAGGACAGCCAATTCGCGAAGACGAGCCTCCAGAACGAATCCACCGGTCAAGTCGGTGGCAACACATTCCTCGGATGTTTCGACATCTACATCTAACACTTCCCCTTTTTCATCGCATGGATTTGCATAGACTCGAAGCTTGGCAAGTGCAGTGTAGGGTGCGTCCAGCAACTCCTCGGGGTTCCGAACATCTCGCGTTCGCATTTCGTTAAGCATCAACTCGCGCTGCGCTCCAGGCTTAACAATACCACCCGTTCCTGCCAGCTCCGTGACGAGCCCGTATGCATCGTAATTCTTAGCATGCATACCCAACGCGGTAGCCACTTCGCCAACAAGTCGTGGCCGGTCGGGGTCGCTCAGCAAATCTTTGAATCGCTTGTTTTCTTTAGTGAATTGGTTCTCTTTTTTCTTTTCCTTCGACACCCAAGCTTGGCATCCGGTGACGCAAATCAACATGGAAAAGACCACCAATGCTCGAATTTCCAGCCTGAGATGATGGGTGCCAACCAAATGCTGCCAGCGACGATAGGCTAGGTTTGCTCGGTACATCGAGTGTCAATTCCCTAATGGATAGTTGCAATGTAGTCAAAACCAAGAACTGAAGAGACAAGTCAACCGGAGGAAATAGCGGCAATCCAACATTGGGGTCAATATCGAAGTGTGTGTCTCCACGCCCCCCTCGGAGTTCATCCTACTTCCCAATCTGAAGCGCCAAAGTGGATCGCACGTGGATCGCACGTGGATCGCACGTGGATCGCACGTGGGCCATGCGTGGGCCATGCGTGGGTCGCACCTGCCGGGTGCGACAATCGCTGAGCAAACATCAATCAATAACATTCCCCATCGGGACGGTCGCGCTCGGCAAGAGCGACCCACGAGCGACCCACGGACCAAAGCCATAGGCTCACAGCCTCATAGGGTAAGGGTTGAACGCCGGGATTTTAGGGACGGTCGCGCTCGGCAAGAGCGACCCACGGACCGAAGCCACAGCATTTCGGAAAGTTCTAAGTCGCTTTGCTGTCTCCCGAACTTTATGCTAGACTCCCATCCGCTGGATACCACGAGTGGCATACCCCGAGTCGATGCTTGTCATTAGCTTTAAGAGAAAATGAACTTTCCAAATACCGTTCTATTGAGAATAGATTTCTCGAAACGAGTAATTCGAAAGTCAGTGCGCGTCGTTATGATCTGGCAACTGCTCTTTGCGATGCTGGCAGTTTCGCCGGTCGTCAGTTTCCAAAAATGTTTGGAATCCAATGCGGAGTCGTCGGAACCGACCGAAGAAAGAGTTGATCTCGAGGAGTTCAACTCGATCCTTCACAACGACACTTTGCGGCGATCCGTAGCTCGCGGGCCGCGTTTCTGCCGTCACTCGCTGGGTGTAACAGAATGTCGTGGCGTTTCACTTTTTCAGCCCATATTCTGCCGCTCGGGACACCGCCTCAGCAATGGCATCTGCGCACCTCTGCGCTGTTGAAAACCGTTCTGACTTTCCATAACTGAGATGGGTACGCGTTCGTTGGACATAGTTCTTCGAATGCTTATCTCAACTTAGTAGTTTTGCGTGATCGTCGTACTTGTTTGTTTTCTTGCTGACAGTGTGTAATGCCAATGGAACGTAACAATCTATTCTCAACTGCTAACTTAGCTAAGGATCTAACATCAAGCCTCGTTGTTTTTTTGGTGGCACTGCCCTTGTGTCTAGGGATAGCCTTTGCATCGAACGCCCCTCCATTTTCAGGGCTGCTTGCTGGCATCGTGGGTGGTATTCTGGTCGGCATGCTGAGCGGTTCGCATACCAGCGTCAGTGGTCCAGCAGCCGGATTGACCGCAATCGTTGCCGTCCAGATTGCATTGCTCGAGTCCTTCCCGACCTTCTTACTCGCGGTCGTCGTTGGTGGGCTGATTCAGATTGGTTTGGGCATTGCGCGTGCCGGATCCCTGTCATCGTTCTTTCCGTCGAGCGTGATCAAGGGACTGCTTGCCGCGATTGGCGTGATCTTGATCCTCAAGCAGCTACCACACGTGCTCGGGCATGACAAAGACCCAGAGGGTGAAATGTCGTTTTCTCAGCCTGACAAGCACAACACTTTTTCCGAGCTGTGGACACTGCTCGAAGGCGACTTTCATGTGGGCGCGATCGTCATTGGAGCCGTATCCCTCGTTCTGTTGATCGCATGGGACAAGATCAAGCTGCTCAAAAAATCAGGCATACCTGCGCCGCTCGTCGTCGTGGTCACAGGTGTATTGATTGGCCAAGCGTTAAAAAGAGTTGGCGGAAATTGGGTGATCGAAGAAAGCCACTTGGTCCAAGTACCGGTCTCCGACAGCGTATCATCCTTTTTTGGTTTCCTTCAATTGCCTGATTTTACCCAATGGAACAATTCGTCCGTTTACACAGCCGCCATCACGATAGCCATCGTGGCATCGTTGGAAACCCTGCTCAACTTAGAGGCGGTCGACAAACTGGACGTGAAACAACGCAACTCCCCGCCCAGCCGCGAGCTGATTGCACAGGGCGTTGGGAACGTCGTTTCGGGCATGATCGGTGGAATTCCCATTACCTCCGTGATCGTCCGCAGTTCGGTCAACATCAATGCAGGCGCTCAGACAAAGCTTTCCGCGATCCTCCATGGCGTGCTTTTGTTGGTTTGCGCTATGTTTCTTCCGACGTACTTGAACATGATCCCGCTATCGTGTTTGGCAGCCATTCTACTGGTCACGGGAATCAAGCTTGCCAGCCCAGCATTGATACGTGAAATGTGGAGCGAGGGTATTTATCAGTTCATTCCCTTTATTGTGACATTGGTTTCGATCGTCTTTACCGACCTTCTCATTGGAATCGGAATCGGATTGGCCGTTAGCGTCGCCTTCATCTTGAACAGCAATTTACGGCGGCCAATTCGGAGAATTGTCGAAAAACACCTTCGTGGTGAAGTGACACATATCGAATTGGCGAATCAAGTAAGTTTCTTGAACCGTGCAGCCCTCGACAAAGTGCTGAATGAAGTAACGCCAGGAACCCAGCTGTTGATCGACGCGAGCAACACAGACTACATTGACCCCGACATTTTGAGCCTCATACGGGACTTCAAAACAAAGACGGCTCCCGTGCGCAAAATCCAGGTGTGTTTGCAAGGCTTTAAGAAAAAATACCGACTGCAAGGCGATGTTCAGCACGTCGATTTTTCAACGCAAGAGCTTCAAGGGAGGGAATCTCCCGCCCAAGTCCTCGAGACTCTGACGGCAGGGAACGACCGATTCAGGACTAGCCATCCTTTAACGCACCATGTCGATCGTCCCCGAAAAACAAGCGAAGGCGATCATCGTCCGCTTGCCGTGATCTTGAGTTGCATCGACTTGCACATTCCGACGGAAACGATCTTTGACTTGGACTCACGGGACATTTTCAATATCCGTATCGCTGGCAATGTTTCGAGTCCTGATGTACTTGGAAGCTTGGAGTATTGCTGCTCGGTCGTTGGAACAAAACTCATTGTCGTCCTTGGGCACACCCAATGTGCTACGGTCGCTGCGGCCGCAGACGTCTCAGAATTCGGTTCCGAACCGGCCTCCAAATCCGAACGCGTTCCCAAAATGGATTTCGAACACATGCAATCCATCGTCGCGAAAATACAATACTGCTGCGCAGATTATTCTGCCAACGCGACGGACCAAACTAACGAAAATGAAGACTCTCAGATCGTTAACACGTTGGCGTTGCGCAATGTGCTGGCAACGGTAAAAAACGTTGTAACCAACAGCCGAACGATCGACCATTTAACACGCGACGGGCATTCGGTCGTCATTGGGGCCGTCTACAACCACCTAACACGCCAAGTGGACTTCTTGACCGATCATGCGATCGGATTGCAACTGCAGAAAGAACTGTCCCGCTAGACTCTCATGCACCATCCTCCCGAAACTACTTCATCGAATGCGATCCATTCAGAGAGCCTACCCGAGAGCGAGTCAGATGGCTTGCAGTGGCTACACAATGCAATTCACGAGGCAGCTCACTTGCTCCCATCGCAGGGACCCATCGGCGTATTTATACATCACAACACACTGCATGCGTTTGAGCATCAAAGCTTTGATCATGCGGTTCGGACCGGCCATCAAGTGTTTGGATTCGAGCCATATTTGTCCGAGGACCGATATCGCGAAGAACTGACCCGTGGCCGAATTCACTTTTCCGAGCTAAACATCGTGCTGGAACGCGACCTCGGGCAAACCGCAGCGAATTCCATCCTGGGACTCGCAACGCGGTTGGATTTGCGAATTGCCATGCTGCAATATCCGCTGCGGAGCGGACAAGATGCGGAACTGAACTGGTTCATGGCGGAGACGGAATCGCTCCATCGCATGCGCCAAGACGTGTCGGAAGTTCATCGTCGTCGATTCGTTAACGATACTCGCAATTGGATCATGCGCCGAGTGCGGGGTTCATCAAGCGAGTTAATACGTCCCGCGTGGCTCAATGGTCTCTTGATTCGATTCGAAGAGATGCACATCGAATCATGGAGCGACGCGGACTGGGAAGCCTTTACGCTCAATGCGCTATGGGAAGTTTGTTTAGCAGGAGTGCAACAATCCGTTGATCCAACAGGAGCGTCAAAACTAATCCGCCGACATCGTGATTTGTTGGTTTCGTTGGGTGGGTTGGATAGCGATCAATTGGTCGACGATGTTCTCATCCGATTGTGCGCTGTGTTCTTGGATCAAGGTATTGGACATTGGGAGATGCCCGGACGCGAAATTGGACTCTACGATGCGTTCTGTGCACTTTATGAACGAGGAAGTATCGGCGACGCGTGGTGGTTGTCTGGATTATCCTCCGAATTGAAACGCCTTAAGAGTCTTCGCGTCGGACCGCTTGCCAGCATTCACGAGTCGTTACAGGCCCTGGGAGTTTCGCATGACGAGACGCTCGCATATCTTTCATCGACTTTGCTTGCGTTGCGAGGGTGGGCTGGAATGATATGGCACGTAGAGGAGCGAGCCGACCGAGTGCACCACGGGATCCCTCCAGGCAGCTTGATCGACTTTTTGGCCGTCCGACTCATTCTTGAGCAATTCGCGTTGAGGGTTTGTGCTCGCGATACGCTCGGCTACACGGAAAAACTGTCCGAGTTGCGAACGGTTCTTGGGGCAAGCTTAACCCCCAATGCGCCTAATCGCGATAAGCCGCGTGCCTACGCCATTTTTCAACTGGCACAAATTTTAGGGTGGACTCCCGAACGACTTTTCCTCTTGGAATCGCACGAGTGGCGGATACTACTGGATGAAGTGGAAGGGTTTGGAAAACTGGATCGGCGTCGAATCTTTCATCTCGCCTATGAACACCGATTTCGAGTACAAACGCTCAATGCCTTGGCGGTGCATTCGGCCTCACGTTCGACACCGGCCGAGCGTCCCACGTTTCAGGCTGTATTTTGCATTGATGAGCGCGAAGAGTCGATTCGACGTCATGTCGAAGAAGTGGCTCCGACGGCAGAGACATTTGGCGTCGCAGGTTTCTTTGGCGTCATCATGTATTATCGCGGCGCTGCAGCTGCGGACTTTGTACCGCTCTGCCCAGTCGTCGTGCGCCCACAGCATTGGGTCTCCGAAACGGTAGATCTATCGCTTTTGGCGTCTCACGAACGACGTCGCATCACACGTCGTCGGGTCGGAATGACGCTACAAGCATTTCACGGCGGCAGTCGGAGGATTGTCAGCGGTGCTTTTTTGTCCGCCACCATTGGATTGCTGGCTACGATACCACTGGTTGCCCACGTCATGTTTCCTCGTCTGACTGCGCGCTTCCAAAAGTTCTTCGGGCGTTTTATCTCGCCGCCGCCAAAGACAAGATTACTACTGGAACGCAGTACTCCGAAATCTTCGCCCATCGAAGACGAACACGGTTTTCTTCTGTCGGAAATGATCGACATGATGGAGAGGCTCTTGCGAGACATGGGGCTTGCGTCGCGCTTTTCACGGTTGGTATTCTTGATTGGGCATGGCTCGACGAGCATGAACAACCCCCATGAATCGGCTCATGATTGTGGAGCGTGTGGTG
>JBEBHM010000501.1:0-6628 GCA_040080875.1 Pirellula sp. | reverse complement strand
CTGCAGGTGCAATCGGGTGGTCCTCCCGAACCGGTAACGAGCGTGGCTTCCCATATACCTGTCGTGTCCCCGAAAGAACAAGCCTCGCACTCGGATTGCTTCGCCGACAGCATTCCAACAGCGAGAGTTGACTGCGGCAATTGATATCGAGATCCACCAAAGGCTTGGTCATGCTATTGATATGGCTAACTTGGCCAGCCAAGCTAAAGATGACTTCTTGGTCGCGAACCAAATAGGCGAGACTGTGACGGTCGCGAACATCGGAAAAATTGATGCGAATGCCGTTGCGGATGCTAGCAACATTCTCGAGCTTCGCGCCATAGGCCGGGAGCATCGAGTCCACCACCGTCACATCTGCTCCGAGTCGGTGCAATTCGATGGAAAGATTGCTACCGATGAATCCCAGCCCGCCGGTGACAAGCACTCGCCGACCGCGATAAAACTCTGCGACGCTTCTTGCATTCACAGTGATCCCGCCCCCCCGGTAATGCTTCGAATGATGTACTGCGGTTGTCCATTGTTTGCCAAAAAGATGCGACCCAAGTATTCGCCAACCATGCCGAGAACGACGAGTTGAACGCCGGAAAAAAGCACGAAGACTGCTAGGACCGTCGGGACTCCGGCGGTTACCCCCGGCGAAATCCAAAGTTTGTCAATCAAAATGGCTAGCAACCAAATCCCGCTCGAAGCAGCCATTGCAAACCCGAGTATGCTGGTCAATCGAAGCGGCAGGATTGAAAATCCCAAGAACATGTTGGACCAAAGTCGCAACAATCGCAGGATTGTATAGTTTGATTTGCCAACCTCCCGCGCTTGATGAGAAACCGCAATTTGCCCCAGTCGGTTCGTCGCTCGACAAATCAGACCATCGATGTACGGAAATGGCCCTGCGTATTTGAGGATCTCGTCAACGATAAATCGATTCATTACCTTGAAACTCGACAGATAGAGCCCCTTGGGTTTGCCTAGCATGACGTTGGCGACTTGGTCGTTGAATGCGCTGCCCATCCGCCGAAACCAATTGTGCTTTCGCTCAAGATAACGCCCATAGATGACATCCATCTCGGTACGATCGAGCTCCTCAAACATACGTGGAAGCTCCTCGGGTGGGTTCTGTCCATCGTCATCCAGGACGGCAATCCTCCGCGCAACGGTCTGCGACAGCCCAGCTAAAACCGCACTGTGCTCTCCAAAATTTCTTGCCAACTGAATAAAAACGACTTCACCGTCGCTCGCAACGCTCAATTTTTCACAAACACGAGCGCTCTCATCAACCGATCCATCATCGACGAGCACGACTTGGACCTTCCGATCCAGGAAGACATTACGGATTCTGGTAACGACACTCTCTACATTTCCCTGACTGTTGAAGACAGGAATAACGAAGGAGAACTCGGGCGATGAATCGTTATTAATCTCAGAATTCCTTAGTGCAATGCGATCCGGGATCGGAAGGCCACATAGTCCATGAATCCGCTTCGAAACTCCTCTGTAGATTCAATGTTAAAGTAGTTCTCAAGCAATTTCCCATAGGCAGTAAATGGCCGAATGTGCTCTCCTATATCGAGTCGGTGAATGGCCCAGCCGACGAAGTTCAGAATGTGACGCGTCGGAATGTCCTCCCATAACAGAAACGTTCCGTCGCGTTTAAGAACGCGACGAATCTCACTAAATACTCGCGCGGTTGTCGGGTCGTCAAGGTGATGCACCACGCCTGAAACAATGACCGCATCAAACGACTGCGATTCGAACTGCAACTGTGTGGCGTCCATGACGCAGAAACGGTAGCCTGGAAACTTCTGATTCGCGCGCTCTATGTACTTGGGTGAGAGGTCGATGCCGACATACCCTTCGCGAGAAAAGTGTTTGGCATGAATCCCCGTACCGCATCCGCAGTCGAGGATTCGGATCGATGGATCGGGAAAGTGTTTTCGCAATAACTGTTTGTGCTGCAAAAAACCTCCCTCCAGGAACCACCTCAATGCATCGAAGGCTGCAGGGACTGCAGCAAGTCGAGAAACAACATAACGAACACCGGAAGCTAAACGACTCAATTCAACCCTAGCGCGCTTGATTAGAGGGAGCGAATACTTGATTAGCTAGTTCATAATGGCAATTTCCGTGCCAATAATCCGCACTGGGAATTTACGTCGAAAGTCCGCGTAAATTCAGGCAGGCACCTGAACGAGGGGCGACAAGATGTCGTTCGCCTCCACCGTTCAGCGACTAAATGTCGTGCGAACCGTCGTCGCTCCCCGACTCCAGTCCCCAACGCTTTAACTTTCGCTGAAGCGTCCGAACGGATATGCCAAGCGAATTCGCGGCCGAAGTGCGGTTTCCGGAAAACCTTCGGAGTGCATTCAAGATCGCGGTTTTCTCGACATCGCGAAGTTCGTGAGAGATTGATTGTGCGCTGGATTCCTCCAACAACAACGACGAAAGATCGTCGAGCCCCAGCTCGTTGGATTGACGCATGACGACCATGCTCTCGATGACATTTTTCATTTGACGAACATTTCCAGGCCAGTCATAGGATTCTGCGAACTGAACCAGTTCCGATGTCGCAGTCAAATGCGCTACTCCATAGCGCTGAGTGAATTCAGACAGAAAATGAGAAAAAAGCAACGGAATATCCGTCGGCCTGTCCCGGAGTGCGGGCAAGTCAATCGCAATTACATTGATGCGATGCCATAGGTCGCTTCGAAACTGTTCTGCTTCAACCATTTTATTGAGATCGCGGTGTGTTGCGAAAACGAAGCGAACATCGACGCGATGTTCCTGTCTGCTTCCTACGGGTACTACGGATGCCCCTTCCAAAACTCGCAGCAGTTTGGGCTGCACCTGCAACGGCAACTCGCCTACTTCGTCAATGAATAGCGTCCCTTGATGAGCCACGGAAAACAATCCTCTCCGATCATGGGTTGCGTCCGTGTACGCGCCTTTAGCAACTCCGAAAAGCTCCGCTTCGATCAGCGTTTCTGGCAGCGAACTGATGTTGGTAACAACGAAGGGATGTTGAGATCGCTTGCTGTGCTTGTGCAAGGCGGCGGCCACCAATTCCTTGCCCGTGCCAGTTTCACCAGTAATCAATACGCTGCAATCCGTGCTTGCAGCACGCTTAATCCTTGAAAAGACAGTTCGCATGGAGAGCGAATTGCCAATCATGTTTTCAAAGCCAGTCAACCCGGATTGATTGTCGATGCATGGATTGAGGCAAAGCTTGGTGCGAATCAAGGCAAGCAACTGCGTGGGATCCAGCGGCTTAAGCAAATAGTCGATGGCTCCCATTTTCATCGCATGGACTGCACTGGCGATATCGCCATAGGCGGTCACTACGATGAAGGGGAGCTGAGAGTGTCGAAGCCGCAACTGACAGAGAAAGTCCAACGCATTTTCGTTGCCCAGTCTCAAGTCGCTGATTACGAGCTCGATGGATGAATCGACCATAGCCGATGCCTCCAAAGAGCTGCTGGCCGAACTTACCGCGTATCCTTCGCCTCGCAGCATTCGGCACATCGCTTCACGTTCCCTCGGCTGATCTTCGACGACGAGTATTTTGTGGTTTTGTGGCTTCATGATCCATCCACCGTTAAAGAGGCTGAACTGCCCATTGGCAAGTTGAGCACAAACTCAGCACCGCCCAGTCTCGTACTGCGGTGGCAATGAATGGTTCCGCCAACACTCTCCAACATGCTACGAACTACCGCAAGTCCTAGCCCAGTTCCATTTTTGCGAGTGGTAACAAAAGGTTCAAAAATTCGCTGACGCATTGTTTCCTCAACCCCTCCACCTGAGTCGGCAACCACCATGCGTACTCGATTTCCGCTATTATCCAGACTTACTTCAATAGCACCACCATTTGGCAACGCATCGCGTGCATTGGTCAGCAAGTTCAGCAAAATCTGTCGCAACCGCGATCGATCCATCGGTAACCAAGTATTGACTGCGTCATTTCTAAATTTGATTTCGATGTGCATTTGTTCCAAGGTCGTCCGAAAAAACTGAATCGCGCTTTCGATTTCGTTTACAGCCTCGACACTCGCGTCGTTATCGCGCTCGGAACGGGCAAACCCCAGCAGCTGACTTACCAATTCATTGACTCGTTCGACTTCTCGGACGGATTCAGATAGCATCGAAAGGACTTCGTTGTCGTCAAGTTTCGATCCGCCCAAAAATACGCGTTCCGATGTATGTAGGTTTAATCGAATCGAATTGAGTGGATTGCGAACTTCATGCGCCATTCCAACCATTAACATACTCAACTCGCTGAGCCGTCGGCCTTCGGCGACATGCAGTTCTCGTTCCAACCAAGTCGCTCGCCTAGCGAGTCGATACAGAACCACACCCGTGATGGCAACAATAGAGATTGCACTCGCAATAACAATTGTCCAGGTCCACCAGGCATTCGTTTGTTCTGCTGCAATTTTGCGAGCAATCCATTCTGAGGAGATGCCGCACGCATAATGCCCCAACAGTTTGCGAAATCTGCGAATCGGAAGATTGATTTCGATATAGGAATTATTACCTGCAAGCGCGACGTCCGATCGCTCTACAAGATTCTCGCTTTGCTTATCGTCACGATGGTACTTTGGGTTCGCTGCTACGATTCCGCCGACTTTGGACTGTTCCGTATGAGCTACGATTCGTCCATCGACATCAACGATCGCACGGAATGCACGAATCGGCTCAATTTCCTTGGTACGAGTCCACAGATCTCGCAACCAGCCAGAGTTCGATGCAACATCGGCCAGTGTCGAATTTCTCGCTCTGAGCAAGTCCTGCTCAAGGTGAAGGACGGTTCGGTCGGCGTTGGATTTGACCTCCGAGACTTGAGCGCGAATGACCGCGGTCCGAATGGTCTCCATTTCATGCATCATTCCCATCCGCCCGATCACGAAGACAAGCGCACACGCTGCACCTATTCCTAAATAGGCGGAAGTGAGAATACTGTGGAACGCATTCTTATAAGATATTACTTTACCCATAGCGGCCCTCGTCCAACGATTCAGTACAAACACCATTCTATCTGCTCGACGGTGTGCGGAAACACCAAAGTGAAGAACCGCCTAACGAGACTCGGGAATTCCTCGCTCATGAGCTTTCGACGCATGGTCCTTGAGAAGCCCTGTTAACGAAGCCCAGTTAACGGCGCCCAGTAAACGGCGCCGGTGTCGGAACGATGAACACGCCCGTCAAAACAAGCCCGCAGCGCAAGCAAGGGAAGCGAAACTGTCACTTGCTTGCGCTGCGGGCTTGTAGGAGACCAAAATCGCACAGTCGAGGACTTCTGTCGGGCGCGTCACCATATGGGGGCGGAACAGCAGCGGAGGAACGCACTTGGGCGGATTATGGTATGCTAATGCGCCCAATATACACCGTAGTTCGAACAACCGTCCAGCCATTGTATTGACTCGCAACCCGACATCGGAGATTGTCTATGTTCAGTCGTCCATTATGCATAGCTCTGCTGATCGCAACGTCGCTACCACACTCTTGGCGTATCGAAGCACAAGACCGTTCGCGAGTGATATCTCAAGGTGACTTGTCACTCGAGGAAAATGACGTGAGTATTACGATTAAGAAGTCCGGGAGGATCGTCCTGTGCTACAACAAAGTTTCCCCGCCAGTCCCCGCAGGAATGAATCCAGTTTATGCTCGCTCAGGATTCCTGCACCCAGTGGCAACTCCGGCGCAACGCGTTGTTACTGCTGCTTTCCCTCCCGACCATGCGCACCAACATGGCATTTTTTCAGCATGGGTGCAGACGATATGGAATGGGCGGAATGTCGATTTCTGGAATCTTGCGGGCGAAACCGGGCGTGTGCTGCATGAGCGAGTTGTCTCCACGTTTGCTCAAGATGGCAAGGTAGGCTTCGAAGCCGATTTGCTGCATCGCGCTGTACAGGTGCCAGCATCGGACGTGCTCCGCGAACGTTGGCGCATTACGGCCTTTCCCACGGAGTCAGGCCATCATGGATTCGACCTAGATACAGTTCAGGAGGCGATCACCGATGAACCACTCACCATCAAGCAGTATCACTACGGTGGCGTTGCTTTTCGAGGCTTGGTCCAATGGCTATCTCCCAAGGACTCCTATGCCAAGGAAAAACCTAAGGATTGGAAATGGGAACCATCCGAAATCATCAATGAGTTCGGCTCCGATCGAATCAAGGGAAATCACGAGCATGTTCGATGGGTCGCACTGAATGGTCAAATCGATGGGAAACCGGTCTCCATCAGTGTGCTTGGCCATCGAGAGAATTTTCGTGCACCGCAGGCCGCTAGACTTCACGGTTCCAAACCCTACTTTGTGTATTCCCCATGCGTGGACGGTGAATTCGTGATCGACCGCGAACACCCCTACCGCGCCAAATATCGATTCTTGTTGACTGATGCGCCTGCCGATCCCGCTTGGCTCAACAAACAATGGGAGTCGTGGTAGGCATGCGTGCTAACCTACGAGTCCCTGTTGCTCCTATGTAGCCCTGTTGCTCCGCAACAGGGGATAGCGTCCAATGGCACCCACGCGACTTTAACCAACAGTTGCAACTTTTCATGTGTCGTACGTGGATGCCAGCGCTTTCGCAGCAGGCGCTTGGAAAGTGCCAACTTCTTTGTGGAATGTTTG
>JBEBHM010001266.1:0-1704 GCA_040080875.1 Pirellula sp. | reverse complement strand
TCATCTGAAGTCAGAGATGACAGCCAATGCATCCAATCGATTAGCATCGTAACCTACCATTTCTTGTTCAACAGCTTGATGAAGAGGAAACCGCGTGTCGCAATGGAGGCAATGCCCCATTTGATTTAACTCATGTGCCTTCCACCCACACGACTGGCACTGATGCATCCCAGGGGAATACTCAAAGTCGGTCCCGGGCATAAGGTGCTTGGTTTGGCATTTCGGGCATTGCAATGAAACTTCGCTTTCAAATTTTTCCAGCGGAGCCACACACGCGCAAGCGAAATGATGAACGAGAATCGCTCGTTTCACATTGCCTGATCCGCAACATTGGCATCCAAAACGAAAGGTCGGCAGGGCGGAACACTTTGGACAGAGTAAGACTTTGTCCAGTACACGACGGCGCAGAATACCGGCACGTTCCCAGCTTTCATACACTTCATCGGAAAAAGATCGGTCATATCGAAACTCTCGATCATTCAGCACGGGTATGCGACCACTTTCCGCAAGGATCTGTTCGGCGATTCCTCCGCGAACCGCATGGATGACGCGCGCGTCGGCGTCAAGTGAGTCGCGAACAATGACGGCTCCAAAATACGACACAGACTCATCAGAAAGACGGACTCCCAGAACAAGCGTCATTATGTTCATTGGTTCCAAGTCAGTAAAATCGACCGTTACTCGATCTCCATGCAACTCCGTGATTTGGCCTACGCGCGCACTATCAATCAACAATCCATCGTCGCGAATCGGGTACGCTACAATCCTCGCCAAGTTAGTTTTTTTTTCTATCAAAGTTTTCATGGTGCGGCCTGTACCGTATTTGGCTCACGATGAAATCGGCGTTCATCGAGCGGTGATTCCGAGTCGAGGTTCTCAAGTAGTTTTAGCTTCACAATGGAGCCAACGCTTAAGAGTGAGGAGCATTCCTTGTCGTCAGGCTTCAGTATTATTGGCATCAGCATTTGTTGGCTAGCATAGTATCGAACGATCGAATTGGGCGCGTTTTCGTACTGCCCTCGATGGCCGACAATGGTGCACATTACCGCATGATTGAACGGCTCGACCGACACCGCTAGTTGTTTACCGATAGAGAATGTTTCGACATCGTCCTGACGGACAAATAGTTCAATATGCACCGAGTCCTGGACAGTCACATCCATGATCGAATCCATGCGAGATACGACTTGCCCGACCGCAGCATGGCGTCGAACGACGAGACCATCGACACACGAGCGAAGTTCGCCTTCGCGGATTCGGTCCTGAGTGCGACGGATCTGTCCTTCCAAGTACTCGATTCGTGCGAGTGTTGGTTTAATTTGTTGGGTTGCCGAAGGCTCTTCGGAGAATGCTCCGTCAGCGGACCGATTCCGCAGTTCATCGACCGCCGCCGTTAGTTTCTCGACGAGTTTGCGCTGTCCCGATTCCATGAAAACCAAGCGATCAAGCTCTTGGGCTGTAATGACCTTAGAATCCTTGACCGTTTGAATTCTCCCTAATTCGCGTTGTAACCTTGAGAGATCCTCGACATTTTTTTGTAACGTGCCCCAAAGTTGCAGATACTGCGCATTTTGAGATTGGTGCTCATGTCGAATACGGACCGTTTCCGATTCCAACTTTGCACGCTCCAATCGCATCTCATCGTGCAAGCGATCGAGTTCCCGGGCAAGTTCGGTACTGTCGAGAGTTACCAACATCTCGCCT
>JBEBHM010000500.1:0-6634 GCA_040080875.1 Pirellula sp. | reverse complement strand
AGCTAGAGCGTCGTCAAAGCTAAAAATTGGGGTAGTAGAGGTTGTTAAACCTCCAAGATCGCAGGGGATCTTTAACAAGATCCACTACCTTCAACCCAAAAACAAGGATTGAAGACGCACTAGTAGATTTCGTATTCCGGTTCGGGCTCTTGAACGCAAGTGGCGGTGAATTCGATTCCCTCGTAGATGTCGCGGAGACACAGGGAACATCCGATAAACGGCAAGGCAATTTCCGATTCGAGTTCTTGGTAGGTCTCACGCAGAAACCCATGGCTGGTTCGTCGCATCACGATCGCAGCCGGAGTATGTTGTTCCAAAATGATGCAACAATCCAAAGTTGGAATGTCCAAGTACGCAGTGAGCTTCTCATCTAACTCGAACTGGCGGGTCGAAGGCGAAAGGACTTCTATGATGAGCACCGGTCGATCTTGGTATACATCCGTCGGAGCGTTGCTTTCGCAAACAACCTGAACATCGGGGTAGTAAAATCGCCTATGACTTGTTCGACGAATCCGAACCTTCATGTCCGAATCGTAGGGATGGCAACGCTTACCCTTGAAAACGTTCGCGAGTTGAACAAAGCAATTCCCTTTGACTCGATTATGCCGGACCGTCGCCCCTGACATGGCTCGCACCCATCCGTCGACATACTCACTTCTCGTTTGTGCTTTTTCTTCGGACGATAAATATTCATCGACGGATACAAATTCAGGTTGTTCTGCGGTGCTCATACCTACGATCCTTCAAAGCGAGTACAGTGCGAAATTAAATTTCTATTTTAAGATGATGAGCTTGCATATACAATCAGCTTGGGGACTTGACTGTTTCCATCCCTCGAAGTTTCGAATATGGACCGCGAAGAATTGAACAATTGGATCAGGCAAGGCCCCATCCGCATTACAATCGGTTAGTTCGATGGCGGCGGTTGTGCTCGTTCGTGGCGAAGTTGGCAAGTATCATCACCATATCTATCCGCTGGTGACCATGAGCAAGGTGGAGCAATTAGAGCCAGCTTCCTGAGATTGACGCTAGCTAAGGGCCTTTGCTTTGTCACGCAATGTTCGATAAATTACAAAGGTTCTTTTGCCAAACCCAGTAATTTATGCACGCAAATCATGGCAACGACAACTTCCCACAATCCGTTCCTAATCAATTTTGCTCGATTCCTGTTGCTAGCATGCTGGCTGGGTGCAGGCTTAATCGCGATGAGCGTAGTGTGCGGGAATTCCGTTTACGCGGCACCACCGAACATTATTTTTCTTATGGCGGATGATATGGGCTGGGGCGATGTGGGGTGCTATGGACAGAAGCATATCCAGACACCAAACATCGACGGTTTTGCCCGTGAGGGGACTCGATTCACGGATGTCTACGCAGGTGCTTCGGTGTGCGCGCCGTCTCGTAGCGTTCTGATGACTGGCCAGCATCTTGGCCATACTCGTGTGAGAGGCAATTCGGGAATGGTCGGCGGAATCGGCGAACAACGCCGTGTGCCATTGGAGTCTGAGGATGTGACCGTGGCGATGTTGCTCAAGCAAGCGGGCTACGCCACTGGCATGACGGGAAAATGGGGACTCGGCGAACCCGATTCCACCGGCATTCCAAACAAGAAAGGATTTGACGAATGGTTTGGATATCTCAACCAACAACACGCACACACCTATTACACCGACTATCTATGGAAGAACACCCAACGAGTAGCGATCCAAGGGAACTTGAACGGACAGACCAAGGAATACTCGCACGACCTTTTTGCCCAGTGGACGCTCGATTTCGTCCGACGAAACAAGGACCGACAGTTCTTTCTCTACTTGCCGTGGACGATGCCACATGGCAAATACGTCGTACCGAGTCTTGAAACCTATGCGGACAAGGATTGGCCAGAGGACTACAAAGTACACGCGGCGATGGTCACACGTTTGGATCGCGATTTCGGTCGCTTGCAGGCATTGCTAAAGGAGCTAAACCTTGACGACAAGACCATCGTATTCTTCTGTTCCGACAATGGTGGGGTGGATCGTCGCGAAGGTGTACTCGATAGCGTAGGGCCGTTTCGCGGAAAAAAGACTCTGCAAACCGAAGGTGGATTGCGCGTTCCGATGATCGTTCGTTGGCCGGAAAAAATCGCCGCTGGCAAAGTGGATAACTCACCTTGGTACTTCGCGGACGTGCTGCCAACACTTTGCGAAATTGGCAACGCCAAGGTGACGGGCAAGATAGACGGCTTGAGCGTGTTGCCAACGCTGCTTGGGAAATCGCAACCGGAGTTGCATACACGGAAGATGTATTGGGAGCAATACAACGGCGGATTCCAACAAGCGGTCCGCTGGGGCAAGTGGAAAGGGCACTACATTGCGGCGAAAGAGCGTTTCGAGCTATACGATCTGGGAACCGATCAGTTGGAATCGCATGACGTTGCATCACAGCAACCGGAGGTGGTGCGCGAGATGCGAGAGTTCATGGCCGCTTCGCACGTCCCATCACCCAACTGGACCGACAAAGCGCCGGCAAAGAAGTAATCCTAAACGATTCGGTCCGATATTCGCGTCCACAAAAGCATGCTTTGATTGGTGTCAATCTGTCGTCCCTATCGGGACTGGCGGAAGAATCGATCCAGACTGCATTTGCAATGAAACTTGACACCAAGGATTTCATTGGTTTTTCGGATTCACCAACTAAAATTATCGAATCGTCACTGGTCGTCTACGCTTCCCTTCTCTTTCCTTTCCAGTTGCTCGTTTATGTCGCTGCCTCGTCATCTCCGATTCGAATCGTTGGAATCACGGCACCTGATGGCAATCGACTTCGCCCCAATTCCCGATCAATCCGTTTTGATCGGGTCACCCCTGCATGTGCCGGTCGATGTCGTCAATGACGTTAGCGGACCGGTCGAAGTGACCATTTCCAGTAGCGACCCATCTATCGTCCAAGCCGAACTGATCGGAAATCCTAAATCGCTTCGGCTCGACGTCGTGAATTACGGAAGTATGGTCTTTCGCCTGTTTCCAGACGAGGCACCACGGCCGGTCGGCCGTATCGAAGAGTTGGTGCGCAGTGGCTTCTACAATCAAACTCCCACTCAGCAGATCCTCTTTCACCGAGTGATCGATCAATTTGTGATTCAAACGGGCGATCCCACTGGCACCGGTACTGGCGGGTCAACGCTCGGTCCTTTCGATGATCAATTCGATGTCGACTTGCAACACAATCGGTCCGGCGCCCTTTCGTATGCCAAATCGCAGGACGACACGAACGACTCGCAGTTCTTCGTCACCGACGTCCCATTGCGACATCTGGACTATAACCACTCTGTCTTTGGACAATTAATCGAAGGCGAAAACGTTCGCAAAGCCATTTCGGAATCACCTGTCGATTCCAATGATCGCCCATTGACCGATATTGTCATTCGCGAAGCAACCATTTTCGAAGATCTTCAAAATGGATTAGTGCGATTGGTCGCTCGCCAAAGCATCGGCAGCGCAACAATTTCTGTCACGGTCCGCAATGCGTTGGGCGAACAGTCGACGCGATCATTCGTCGCCAACGCCAGCTCGGATCCTTTCAATAGCGGTCCTTTCTTGAACGATATTCTCGTTCCTGCAATCGCACCGGGCGCAACCATTCAACTGCAGCTGACATCGCAGGATGTCGAACGTGACGATGTCTTCTACGACTCGGCACGACTCGGCGGATTGGTGTTTCAGCATACGCTTGATAACTCGAACGGCTTGCTGACGATCACCGCTCCTCAAGTTAACTCAGGAGTTCTCGATTTGTTGGTTGGAGTAAGACCGCGGACCCGTTCGGATACGGCTGACACATTCGATGTACAGCGATTGCGATTTGCCATCCACGTTCCCCCAGTTGCCTCGGACGATTCAGCGTCAGCAACGTTTGAACGTCCGGTGACCGTGAACGTCCTCGCTAATGATTCAAGTTCCGATGGTAGCATTGACAACTCGTCCGTTCAGATTGTGACACTGCCGAATCAAGGAGCGGTGCAGGTCTTGAGCGATGGGAGGATTGAATTTACGCAATCGTTGACGACTCCGCAAACAATCACGTTTCAATATCGAGTTGCCGGCCAATATGGTTTGTTCAGCCAAAATGCAACAGTCACCATTCAAATTCGCTCCATTCACCAGAACCCGATTTTGCAATTGGATGTGAATACGGACCAACGGGTTGATCCGCTGGATGTGTTGGAGTTGATCAACAATATCAATCTTGGGGGATCCCGGCGACTCCCATCGGATCGCTCGACCGGTGAGGCATATCTCGATCCTGACGGAGATGGCTTTCTCAGCCCGCTGGACGTTTTGGGAGTGATCAATGCCATCAACAACCAATCATCCGGTGGCGAAGGAGAAGATGTGTCGTTACCGATATCGAACATGGCTTTGAATTCGAACACACATCTTGATCTTGCCTGGCGTCAGTATGATGAATTGCTGGAGAAGTACTTTACGGACGTCACCAAGCGGCGGCAATCTGCTCGCTTTGGTCCCTGCCACACTTAAGTCAACACGATCTTGGCAGGACAAGTCTCAGGATGAGTCCGGATCCAGGAGAGATCAAACAAGTTCCTACCTTGCGATCCGCTTTGGTCAACTAATCTCTCTGACTAAGGATCCTCGCCTCCGAAAACCAACGGCGCCGCGATTGCTTGCCTAGCGTTTCAATTATTTCGTTCATCTCATTGAAATCGTTGGACAGTTGCGGCGATTCATCACTCAGTGATTCAAAAAACGTATCAAAATTTCGCGGCTCTGGCGCCGATTCACCGGATGCCTCTAATTCGGTAGTTTTGTTTAAATAATTGATGATGCACAAGATATCCAAGGGGCTGACGTATCCATCTCGGTTAACATCGTAAGCGAAGCTTTGTAGTGCATTCGCTCGCGGCAACACGGTGTAATTCAAAAAGTTAATTACCAACAGGGCATCCAAGGGAGACACGATTGCATCGCCACTGACATCTAGTGATGCCTGCGAAATCTGTGGAGCTGGTGCTGCTTTTTGAACAAACTTGGATGAGTCCGATAGCAGCCCGCCTGAGAGCATTGGCAACGCGGGCGGCGCATTCTGTACATGCAAGTACTCATAGGCCACGATGTCGACGAGACTATCTCCCGTGACATCGCCGACGAGTATCACCCCGGGAGTCGCCGAAAGATCAAATCGCGTCGGGGCAGCGAAAGTACCGTCACCCACGCCTGCGTAGATGCTGAATTCGTACAGACCCGCCGTGACCAAATCTTTTGTTCCGTCACCGTCGACGTCGGATGCAAGGATATCGACGTAGTCGTCGACTGCCACGCGCACCGCTGCGGCGAATGTTCCGTCTCCCAGGCCCTTGAAATATAGCAACTGCCCCACATAACCAACCGAACTATCTGCGGTGACGACTACAAGATCGGCATCGCCGTCTCCGTCGAAATGAGCGCTGACGAACTTGCCTTGCCTACCGATAGGGCCGCCGACAGTTCCGACATCGGTCAACGTACCGTCGTCATTTCCAAACAATAGGTGCAATGTGTCGGAAAAGCCGCCCATCGGCACCACCAAATCCTCGCGGCTGTCGTTGTTAGCATCGAGGACGACGAGCGTTCTGCCGAAACCAATCGGAGCGGCCGCCACGGTATGGACCGGCGCGTCGAACGTGCCGTCGCTGTTACCTGGAATGATAGTAACTCCCATAGTGTGGGCAACTGCGATATCGCTCAAGCCATCACCAGTGGCGTCGAGCACCTCAATGAAGACGGCTGCGCCAAACCCTAGAGTTCCGAGCGCAGCGACGTTTGTTGGGCCAGCGAAACTTCCGTTCCCAAGCCCGCGCAGCAGTACAACATTTCCAGCGCTGTCGGTTGCCACGGCATCGGGAATGGTGTCGCCGTCAATTGGTGCAAAGGCAAAGTGCACTCCAGGTGACGATGTGAAGACCGGCGGCGCGAATGTACCATCGCCGTTGCCGCGATAGACGGTCAGACCGTCCCCGACAAGATCCAGGATGTTGTCGCCCGTCAGGTCCACCAGACGAGTATGAGCGACTGGGAATGTGCCCGGTCCACCGATGCGGGGCAGCGAGTCGGATGGCAAGTCCAAAGTCCCATCGCTCTGCCCAGCCACAATGATCGCAGCTTCGTCCCCCAAGCGTGTAGTGATGAGATCCATTACGCTGTCAGCGTTGAAATCTGCTGCTGCAACATTGACGAATCCTTTCGCGGGCAACAATGCCGACAAAGGCAGTCGCACAAATTGCCGGAAAGTGAAATTTGCGTTACCGAGATGAACCGCAATAAACGAAGAGGTGGGCACGATCCAATCGGGCAGAGTGTCGCCGTTGATATCAGCAATCACCCCACCACCGTTAGCAGGTAGGGCTTGATTTGCTGCGCTCTCGATGGCGGTGAAGTTTCCGATGCCGTCATTTTGCAGCAATTCCAAAGTGGTGACAAACCCTGGATACAACTCGGTGAGCAGATCGACTTCGCCATCGAGCGTCACGTCCGCGACTGCGATCACGCGTATTCCTGGGTCGCCCGGCACGAGCGTAGCGGCGAAGTTTCCGTTTCCGTCCCCGATGAGAATCTGCTCGGGTGTGATCAGGTCCAGCAGCGTATCGCCGTTGATG
>JBEBHM010001265.1:0-1705 GCA_040080875.1 Pirellula sp. | reverse complement strand
ATTCAAGGCAAAAGACGAGCGTACTCGTTTTGCATCGGCGCTGTATTCAGATATCGTCCATTTGGCCCGAAGCTTTCTATCGACGTGAACGCTTCCTTCGGCCACATACCAATGTCCGTCCGATTGTTTCCAACGAAGAAGTCCAACTTCATTCATCGGCCCACCCAACATTTCGTATCGCACGATTGCAGCTGTGTCAGGATCAACATCAATGTACCTTGTTGCGTAAGCACGAAGAGGGTCTGACGCTGAAACATCGGAATCCTGCGTGAATCGCACCACCTTGCTCGTTTCGTTCCAAGTCACTTTGACATTTTTTGCATCCTTTTGAAGCAGATAGCTGAAACGCAAGAACGGTTCTCGATTCGAATTATTGAAACACGCCCAATTCTTTGGGATGATCGCTTGAATCGTATTATCGAACTGGATGTACGGTTTATCGTCAATTCTTGCCTCCAATTGGGCGGGAAGATAAACGAAAACAGTGTTTCGCTCAAATGAGTCGATTGAGCGTGATCCGGAACCAGCAATTTTTATGATGCGTTCGATTTTCTTTCGTTTCTCCTCCCGAGCTTCGGGAGTTTCCCCATCAACGGCTATTCGCTCACAGCACACTGCTTCACCTCGAAACTCAAACCAAAACTCTGCTTCGTTCGATCGGCCTTCAACCTGACCATGTAGCTTGCCTGCTGGCAGAGACTCAAGACGAGTGGTGAATGCGAGTGCGCGTCTACGAACATCTTCATTGTCTGGGGTCTGACCGAATAAAGACCCAATCAAGAACAAATACCCAAGGATCGACCGAAAGTAGATTGTTTTCATGGTTAGTCTTCTAGAAAGTGGCATCTTTTGGTTCATGGCGCGAGATAAAAAGCTTCACATTCCTGAGGTGCCGACATCGATCCGGTTGCTTCTTGTTGCACACACGACTGAACAAGCGGAACCGTTGACAGTGTCCAAACTATACAAGTACCTTCAGTCGTGGAGCAGGGGACGAGATTAAGTCTATGCCTGCATTCCCAGCCTTGGCTCTCAATGGTGTATGCACACCAAAGATCAGGGCTATCCGCTACTTTGGTTCTTGCCGTATGACTGGTACACTGAGATACAGGCCATGCCCCACCACATCCATCTGTCTGGCATTCGGGAATTTGGACACAATATGCATCCACGTAATACGCCCACAATTCTGGAGCCCCTCCTCGAATCAGATTTGCATCGCTCGAAGAAATTCGATGACTGGATCTACTGACACCAGTTCCAAATGAAGCAATCAAAACCGACGCCAAGAAAAATACAAAACAAACATACCTTGTCATTTTATTCCCTTTCAAAAAGTTGTCTCAAAAGTCGAAATGACCGAATTTGAGAAATTGCTTGTAAAAATGCCTGTAATGGGGAGGAGAACTGCCGAACACAAGCCTCAACAGTTCTTGCTACATTCAAAATTGGTATCACTAACTGACACCAAAATATTCGTTTCGCTCTCACCTTGGACACCGAGTATTTTCATTGCATCAGAATCCATAGCAGATGCGGTCATATTACCTCCTTGCCTTGTACAGTATGGATGAACTCCACGGTCACGTTTTGTTCGGAGCCATTCGAAAATCGAAATGTTACTTGCACATCGAGCGATAATGCTCTCGCTTCCTCCGCTGTTTTTTCGTCCGACATGAAATCCAAACGAAGCGCCGACTTGTAC
>JBEBHM010000026.1:0-23788 GCA_040080875.1 Pirellula sp. | reverse complement strand
TGCAAGTGGCCGATCTGTTTCGAGCGCGGGGGACGTGAACGGGGACGGCTTCGATGATCTGTTAATTGGAAAATCGCAGGGAGGAGGCGAGAGCTACGTGATCTTCGGAGGGACATCGTTGCCACCAACGACTGACCTGGCAATTCTGGGTGCGGCTGGAATCAGGATTGTCGGCGACGGCTTTTCAGTGTCGAACGCGGGGGACATTAATGGCGACGGCTTCGAGGACCTGTTACTCGGAGGAGTGCTGAACGGAAGCTACGTGATCTTCGGCGGCGCCTCGCTACCGGCAACAATCAGCCTGGCCACTCTGGGCTCGGCCGGGATCAAGATCTTGGGTGTGGACGCGGGTGATGCCAGCGGCTTTTCGGTTTCGAGCGCGGGGGACGTGAACGGGGATGGCTTCGACGACCTGCTCGTCGGGGCACCGTATGCCGATGCGTCGGGGAACCTAAAATCGGATGCCGGTGAGAGTTACGTGATCTTCGGCGGGAACTTTACGACCTCGGTGACACACTCGGGTACTTCGGGAGCGGACACACTTACTGGAACCTCCGGTTCGAATGTCATCATCGGCGGACGCGGCAACGACACGCTCATCGGTAATTTGGGAGTTGACGTGCTGTACGGTGGTCAAGGCGCGGACGTTCTCGCGATCCAAGATGTGGGTTTCTTCCAGATTTCGGGTGGTACTGGAATCGATACGCTGCGATTAGATTCAGATGGACTGTTCTTGGACTTGACCATGATTCCCGACAATCGCTTGAACGATATCGAAACGATTGACCTTCGGGGCACGGCGCAGATCGTCAAGCTAAGTGCCTTGGAATTGTTCAATCTGTCTGATTCGTCGAACACTCTGATCGTGACTGGAAGCATCGACGACCTACTTGCAGTCATTGATTTTGACACATTGTGGCAGTCGTCCGGAACGCAGACCATTTCCGGTACGAACTACAATGTCTACACCTCCGGCGCCGCGACTCTTCTCGTCTCGGGCGTCGCCATTTTGAGCGCGCACACCTTGGTGAAAATCACCGCAGCGAGTGGGTTTACCGGAGCTTCATCGATCACATTCACAGCCAACGACGCACAGGCGGTGCAATACGACTTCCACGGGCGGACGGTTACACAAACAATTGATGTGACTGTCGGTAAAGGTGGTATTTACGGCACCGTCTTTGATGATCGTAATGGCAACGGAGTCGAAGAGCCAAATGGTGGTGCGGGTACCGAACGGGGTGTTGAAGGAACTGTTGTTTATCTCGATGAGAATGGAAATGTTCAATTCGACTCCGGCAGTGAACGCTCGACGCTAACGGATGCCAATGGGCACTACGCCTTTCCCGGTGCGGAACCGCGACGCAACCAAGTTCGAGTGGCGGCAGCGGACCACGCGGCGTACACAACATCCAATCCTTTGGTCACAGGCATTGAGAACGCGGCCGAGTACCTCCCGACGTTTTCCGGGAGTGCGCCAGGCATCACCCCGGATGGACGCTACGTTGTATTTGTGAGCAGCGATCCTCTGTCGCCCTTGGACACAAGTGGAATTCAGAATGTCTACCGGAAGGATCGCGTAACCGGCAACGTGACGTTAGTCAGTACGAACATCGCCGGCACGGGCAGCGGCAATGCCGGTTCAACGACTCCCGTCATCAGCGCTGACGGAGCCGTTATTGCCTTTAGCAGCTATGCTAGCAACCTTGTGGCAGGAGACACGAACAACAACTCCGATGTGTTTGTGCGAAACTTGTTAACCAACACAACCACGTTGATCAGCGTGAAGAACTCTGGATCGGGCAGCGGAAACGGCTTTTCTGGCTCGCCCGCCATCAGTAGCGACGGCACAGGCGTTGCCTTTTTAAGTTATGCCAGCGACATTGTCGCCGGAGATACCAACAATAATTCAGACGTGTTTGTGCGGAACGTCTTGTCCAGTACGACGACCTTGGTGAGCGTGAAAAGTTCCGGGACCAACACCGGCAATCTTGAATCTGGATCCCCGGTGCTCAGCGCGGACGGCAACGTCGTTGCATTTACAAGCAGCGCGAATGACCTGGTAACGGGAGATTCCAATAATGCTCGCGACGTGTTCGTGCGAAACTTGACCACCAACACTACGACATTGGTGAGTGTTAATATTTCCGGCAGTGGTAGTGGCAATCTCAGTTCGGATTCCCCCACGCTCAATGCCGACGGGAAGATAGTGGCGTTCAATAGTTACGCCAGTGATCTAGTGAGTAGCGACTCCAATAACACTCGCGATGTCTTCGTGCGGAACCTGACGACGAATACGACAACGCTGGCCAGTGTGAACAACTCCGGTACAGGAAGCGGCAGCAGCCAGTCGTATTCGCCGGCGCTGAGCGCCGACGGGAACGTGGTGGCCTTTCAAAGCCAAGCGAATAATCTCGTGGTCGGTGATTCCAACAGCGGAGCCGACATTTTCGTGCGGAACCTGATCGCCAACACCACCATGTTGGTTAGCATAAGTAGCACGGGGACCAGTGGTGGCAACGGCTCGTCGCAACAAGCTGTTCTCAGCGCAGACGGTAATTTCGTTGCGTTTCGCAGCTTTGCGAGTGACCTCGTGACGGGGGATTCCAACGGCAACACCCAAGATGTGTTTGTGCGAAACCTCACGACGAATTCAACCACGCTGGTCAGCGTGAAGAGTTCCGGGACGGGCAGCGGGACGGGTGATTCAGATTCTCCTGTTCTCAGTGCCAACGGTGGCGTGGTGGCGTTTGCCAGTGTGGCGGCCGATCTTACTGTTGCTGATTCCAATCAGAAAACGGATGTGTTTTTGCGAGAGCTTTCAAGCGCCTCAACAGAACTCATTTCTTCGCGACCGCGGGAGTTGGCTATCCCAATCCTCACACCGAACGGGAGCTCGCACACCTACGATTACAACTACGTTAACAGCGATGGTCGGTACTTCGTGCTCGAAACGTATGACTCGCTATTGCCCCTCGACACGAATTCGCAGAAAGACATCTACCTCAAGGACCGCCTCACGGGAGCCCTAACTCTGATCAGCGTGAACAGTGCGGGAACGGGCAGCGGCAATCAGTTTTCGGATTCCGCTACGCTGAGCGCCGATGGCAAAGTTGTGGCATTTAATAGCTACGCCAGCGACTTGGTGGTCGGAGACGCCAATGATACGTTTGACGTATTTGTGCGGAATCTGACTACGAACACGACTACGCTGGTCAGCGTGAAGAGCTCTGGCGCAGGCAGTGGCAACCAAAGTTCGTCCTCGCACGTACTGAGTGCCGACGGGAAAGTCGTCGCATTTACTAGTGACGCCAGCGATCTGGTGGCCGGGGACTCCAATAATGCGCAAGACGTGTTCGTGCGGAATCTGACTACGAACACGACTACGCTGGTCAGCGTGAAGAGTTCCGGAGCAGGTAGTGGCAATAATTATTCGGGCTCGCCCGTACTGAGTGCCGACGGGAAAGTCGTCGCATTTAGAAGCTCCGCTAGCGATCTGGTGGCCGGGGACGCCAATAATACGACAGACGTGTTCGTGCGGAATCTGACTACGAACACGACTACGCTGGTCAGCGTGAAGAGTTCCGGAGCAGGTAGTGGCAATAATTATTCAGATTCTCCAAAACTGAGCGCCGACGGAAGTGTCGTTGCATTTACTAGCACAGCCAGCGACTTGGTGACCGGTGATGCCAATAGTGCTCTGGACGTGTTTGTCCGAAACCTGACGACAAATACAACGACCTTGGTCAGCGTAAAGAGTTCTGGATCGGGCAGTGGTAACAATTCATCATCCTCGCCTGTACTGAGTACCGATGGCAAAAGCGTCGCATTTACCAGCTTCGCCAACGACCTAGTGGCCGTCGATGCCAATAGCACGCAGGACGTGTTTGTCCGAAACCTCACGTCGAACACCACGACATTGGTGAGCGTCAATAGCTCCGGGACGGGCAGCGGCAATAGCTCATCCTCTTTGCCCGCGCTCAGCGCCGATGGGAAAGTCGTCGCATTTACCAGCGCCGCCAACGACTTAGTGGCCGTCGATGCCAACAGCGCGATTGACGTGTTTGTCCGAAACCTGACAACAAACACAACGACTTTGGTGAGTGTCAAGAGTTCTGGGTCGGGCAGTGGAAATAATTTATCGTCCGCGCCGGTGCTCAGCGCCGACGGCAAAGTCGTCGCATTTACTAGTGACGCCAGCGATCTGGTTCCCAACGATGTCAACAACAAATCGGACCTCTTCGTCGTGCAATTGGACCGTCTGATGCGCCCAACCACTCTGCCCTTGGTCAGTAAGATGGACTTTGGTCTCCGGCGAATGATCAACATTGGAGTTGATCGAACGGTTTTCGAAAATAGTTTGGTGTCGTTGAGTGCAATTGTTCCCAGTGCAGCGTTCGATACCATCTTGTCCTATGCTTGGAGTGTTTCGGGTGGACCAGCGACAATCATTGGCACATCGAACGCTGCGGCGTTTGAGTTCCGACCGCTGGATGGAACCGCCAGCGGAACGAAGTACACCGCAATCGTTACCGTGACTGGGATTCTACCGGGGCAGTCGACGGCCTTCAGCTTCACGGATTCGGTGGATGTCTTTGTTAGTAACGTAGCGCCTACCGCCAGCATCGGAGGTCCATACGTGATTAGTGAAGGGGGCAGTCTGTTACTGAACGCTGGCGCCAGTATTGACCCCGCCGGTGTGAACGATGCTCTTACTTTCAGTTGGGATCTGGACAATGATGGTCAGTTTGATAACAACGGCACACTAGGTTCAAGTTCCCAAACGCGGGACGTCACTTGGAGCCAATTAGTCGCTCTCGGTATCAACAATAATACGCTTGCCGGTGCGCCTCGAACCGTTCGTGTTCGCGTAATGGACGGTGACGGCGGCGAGTCGATTGCTTCGACAACGCTCACCGTGAACAACTCCCCCCCCGCAGCCATCGCAGGCGGTCCCTATTCAATCACCGCAGGAATTGGAAGCGTATTGCCAAGCATGAACGGAAGTGGAACTATCGATCCAAGTCCAGTCGACCAGCTACTCCTGATGTATTTTTGGGATATTGATCTCAATCGCGATAACTCGTTCTCGGCTAATGAACAAGGGTTGTTAGCTGGCGTCTCGCCATCACTCACTTGGCAACAACTTAAGCAGTTTGGGATCACTCAGGCAGGCGTAAATAAAGTACAACTTCGAGCAATTGACCCCGACGGAGCAGTCAATACTTCGCCGACCACGACATTGACGATTGACAACATGATTCCGGATGCTCACGCTGGCGGACTCTACACGATTCTCGAAAGCCAGTCGCTGACGCTGGATGGATCGCAATCGACTGACTTGGATAGCCATTCACTGAGCTTTGTCTGGGACCTGAATGGCGATGGTTTGTTCGATGCGAACGATGGAACGAATCGGACCGGGCAGGTCTTGACACTGGCTTGGTCGGAACTGGTTGCGATCGGACTATCGAATGGTCCAGCCACTAGAGATATTCGCTTGCAGGTCTCAGACGGCTACGGCGGCGTCAACAGCGTCGGTACCAATGCTGTGGCTTCGATCGTCATCGATAATGCACCACCTACGGCGGACATTCTGATCGTCGAACCGTGGCTTTTGTCCGTTCCGTCGGAAGGCAGCCAAGCCGGTGGTATTGCCGACCTGCAAACCTTCGCGGCCATCGTCGGAAGTACAAAGGTAACGTTTGAGTTTGACACGAATAACAGCGTTGCTGCCGGCAATCGCCGCATTGCGATTGACGCCGGTCAAACTCAATCGCAGTTGCGGAGTGTCATCCTCGCGGCCCTCAACCACAATGACAATGCCGACCTACGGCTTCGTGCTTACGAAGTGTCAACGAACGGCATTCGTCTTGGTGGACGCGGCACCCACAGCTTCTCGAGCGTCACGTCCAAGCTTCAATTCGCCGAAGGCCGCGCTGCCGAGGGCGATCCCGACAGTTCGTACGTCCTCTTTACGAACGTTTCAGATGTTCAGCAGGACGAGAATGATTTGCGGTATCGTATCGATATCGATCGGAATCGAGACGGCGACTTTGACGATCCGAGTGAAACAGGCACATGGGAACTCGGCGATCCTGTGGGTGCAACGAACGAGCGTCGTATCAACCTAAATATTTCCAACGATGGATCATACGAAATCCGGGCGGTTGTGTCCGATCAGCAAGCAGAAACGGCATACCCGCCCCGTACAGTTGACGTCGCAAACGTTGCTCCTCGTGGCGATTTGTACCTTCAAGTCGACAACTTCAATGAAGGCCAAACGATCGTATTTGGGCTTAATGGCGTTGTCGACCCGGGAGTTGTCGACGTAGTTCGCTACAAATTCGACCTAAACGATGATGGATTCTTTGACACGTTCGACCACGACAACAACCCGAATACTCTTGAAACGGACGTGCTGACCACACCGACTCGGCCGTTGACGCTCTACACCAACGGCGTTCACCGATTACGTGTTCTCGCGTTCGACGAAAAGGATAGCAATCTTTACACGCAAGTGTTAACCATTAACAATGTGGCGCCAACCGTTTCGAGCTTTGCTGCGACGACGTCAACATCGGTAGTTCAGGGTGGGACGGTTCAGTTTACCGGAGCGTTCAGTGATCCGGGAGAAGCCGACGACCAGCCGAAATGGACTGGTCAGGCCCTTATTCGACGTGCTGCAGATTCGGTAGTGGTAGCTACTGCTCCGCTCGCGATCAATCCCACAACGAAAGAGATGTCAGTCGAATACGCGTTCGCTGATGATGGAGATTTCACCGTTTCGGCTCTAGTTACCGATGGCGAGACTCTGACAACTGTCGAAAGTTCCGCCCTGACAGTGACCGTGTCCAACGTCTTGCCGATCATCGACCCGCAAATGATTACGGGTGTCGTCGCAGGGCGCACGCTTCGCCGAGTGTTCTCTTTCACCGATCCAGGCAGTGACTCCTGGACTTGGTCCGCCAACCTTGGCGATGGGAATACCGTTGGACCGACTGGCACGGGAGGGCAGCGCTCGTTCGAACTAAATCACACTTATTCTGCGCCTGGGACTTACAACCTGTTCATTTCAGTCAGCGATGGAACTGGTGTTTCATCAGCCACTTTCCCTTTGGTGGTGTCTGCCAACCAAGCGCCCACGGTGGCTAGCCCGATTCCCGATCTGCTGATTACTCCGCAGACCACCGATCGTGCTTTCTACGCGGATTTGCAGCAAGTTTTCAGCGATAAAGAGGATCTGCGGACCGAGTTAGTTTTCAGCGTCCAGGGCAATTCGAATCCAGCTTTGATTACCCCAACGATCGGTCTATCCACAGCGTCAACAACTTCGGTGTCGGTACAGCCCCTATCGAATGAAGTCGTCGATTGGATGGCAATGCTCGTTCAGCCGGATGGCAAGCTTGTCTATGCCGGAAGCACGATTGTCAGCGGTGATTGGATAATTGTCCGGATCAAACCGAATGGCAATTTGGATTCTGAGTTTGGAACGAATGGGGTCACTCGAATTTTGGGCGCCTCGTCGCCTTACCCGTTGACCTCTCTGCTTGGGTTGAGCCTACAGGCGAACGGTAAGCTAGTCGTATCAGGCGGCAGCTTGACTGGCGGTTCTTTAGCGAATCTGCTGGTTCGGCTCACCGCAACCGGTCAGTTGGACGACACCTCGCATAGTGGCACCGAAAATTTCAACGGCAACGGCTTTGTCCGCCATCAGGCAAGTGCAGTCGATGCGGACAGTGCCAACGTAACTTTGACACTATCGGACGGTGGCCTCCTGGCAATCGGTGTCGCCGACCCGATAGCCGGTGGCATCACTAACGGTTTGGGAGTTGTCCGCCTCAGTTCTGGTGGTGTCGTCCAATCATCTACCATCATCAGCAGCCTTGCCTCCAACTTCGCGATTTCAGACGCAACCTTGGATCAGGCCGGGCGGGCTGTGATTGTCGGTGCAACTTACGACGCGAGCTATACCAGCGCCAGTGAAAGACGGGTTCTACTCCGTTTGAATGCTGAGGGGACTGGCTTGGATCCAACGTTTGGCAATGGCGGGAGCATCGTCATCAACGATAGCGACCAACACATTGGCCTTGATGTTGAACTCGACTCTCGTGGGCGTATTATCGTGGCGAGCTACCACCAGTCTGCGGCGGACAACACGATAACGACGCTTGTCGATCGTTTCCTTCCGAATGGTGTAGTTGACCAGGACTTTGGTGTTGCGGGCAAAGTCCATCTTCCGCAGGTGATCAACGCTCGTGATGACGGAAGCAATAAGATCCTTAACAATCAGCTCCTGGTCATTGATGTTGACGATAGCGTATTCGTGGGTGGGTTCTCCACGACCAACCAAGCCGTGGTAGCAAAATTGCTCAATGATGGCCAATTGGATAGTACGGTCGGGACGGCTGGCATCTTGCAATTTGCCATGCAAGAAACTCTTACCTCTCGCGGATTGGGACTGGGACGATTGCCTGACGGAAGCTTAATCGCTGGCAAAACCGCTTACCCACAAACCTCCATTCAAATCGCTGCATTAACGGATGCGGTCGGTCATCCGCAAGCGATGCTGCACTTGGATATCGCGGACAACCCAACCGGTTCTTCGACGATTACGATCCGGGCGACCGACTCGGCCGGGGCGTTCGTAGATGCGGTTTTCCTGGCAAATGTTTTAACGCCGTCGTTTAAGATATCCAATGTTGCGTCGACTTTCACGGGCGTTGAAATCGCTTTCGGTACGGCTCCGGACTTGTCCTCCTTGAATCTCTACGATGGCGTCGATGCGGCGCTGGACCCGGCTGACCTAACTCTCGTTGGAACCAACACCGGACCGGTACGCGGCTCGCTCGTTTGGAACGCAGCCACGAATACGTTCGAATTCGTAAAAACGGGTGGTCCATTGGTTGCTGACAGTTACACATTGACATTGTTTAGCCGAGCAGATGGATTCAAGAACACGACCGGAGAGTTGCTTGATGGTGACGCCGATGGAGTACCTGGCGGTAACTTTGTGACTACGTTCGGTGTCTCCAATACATTGGCCCGCGTGGTATCGATTCCTGATTTTGCGCGAGGTGCTACTAGTTCGGCTGGCCAAGTGATCAATTTGATCTATGACAACGGACTAGCTGGATTACCAATTTCGATCAGCGATGGTAGCGGTGTGACGTCCGTCAACTTCGATGTGGTTTATAACCCGGAGATAATCGATTTCTCAAGCACATTGACTTCGTTTAACGCCCTGCCAAGCGGCTGGACAACGACCGTCAATCATGGCTCGGGAAATAGGTTGAGTGTGAGCATCTACGGCACGAGCCCTCTTGGTCCCGGCGCGATCGATTTGACCCGATTGCTTGGCAGCGTACCGGCAAATGCTCCCTACGGTGCTTCTGACTTGGTCCGTATTCAAAACTTGCGAGTCTACACACAAGCGGGAGGTGGAAATCCCGTGCCATCGATCGCAGATTCTGCACTTCACAAAGCCATTTTTATCGGCGATACCAATGCCGACGGTCGGTACACCGCACAGGACGCTGGCTGGATCGCCGGAGTTGGGGTCAACAACTACTCTGGCTTTGATGCACATTCCTGGACCGATCCGACAATCGTGGCCGATGTGACACAGACTCTGGGGCTCGACGGACAAGACGCTTCGTGGATCGCTCGCAAGGCATTGAGTGCCTCGCTACAACTGCAGATACCCGATATCCCCATTGGAGCTCTTCCACTTCCACCGGGCGTCGACCCGACGATTGCTGCTGATGCGAATGTCCTCACGCGGCGGGGAGCAACTGTCAATGTTCCTGTTCGTATCACCGACAATGCGGCGGGACTCTTTGGCGTCGATGTCTTTGTCGACTACGACACCAACGTGCTCGATCTAGCCACCGGGCTCAATCTCAGCGGTGTCGATGTGGCCGGCATGTTCTTAAGTGAGACCGGCTGGGCGATCGACTCATACGTCGATGATACGATGGGCAAGGTTCGCATAGCCATCTATCGCGCTTCTCCATCGACGGGAACCAGCGGGCAGATTGCCAACATTCCATTCAGCGTGAAACCGAACGCTCCATTTGGAGTAACGCCGTTGAATGTAAATGGATACGCCAACGTCCCGCCGTTCTCGTTCAGTTTCCAAAATGGATCCGTCAATGTCGTCAATCAGCAGCCGACCGATATCAACCTTAGCCAGAACACGGTTCTAGAAAACACTAGCACCGCGGCCGCCGATTTGCTGTTCGGCCAATTGGGAACGGTTGACCTCGATCCAGTCGATTCTTACCTGTACGACTTAGTATCGGGCGCGGGCGATACAGACAACGCTCGGTTCAACATCGTGGCCGATCAAGTCTTTATCAAACAAGGGCAAACACTCGACTATGAGAGTAAGCCGACCTATTCGGTTCGCGTCCGATCGACGGATTCGGGTGGACTGCAGACTTCCAGACAGTTGACGCTCAACGTCACAGACGTCAACGAGTTGATAGAGATCACCAATCGCAAGGTCTATTACAAGGGTTCCGACTATGCAACCCTTTCTGGAATCGATGCGGCACTCGACAACAACAAGAGTGTTTTGACGTCAAGTACGGTAGCACAATCCACCACCGAAGCGAACAAGATCAACTACTCGCGCGGCATCAATGGCATGGTCATCGATGTGGCGGGATTAGCTACGACGAGTTTGACCGCATCCGACTTTACATTCCGAGTAGCCCCGCCGGGCGCATCGGGTGTGGTGAATCCAAGCACATGGGCCAGTGCCCCAGTTCCAACGAACATCGTGGTGACACCAGGAACAGGCTCAACCCCGGCACGGATTCGTATCGAGTGGGCCGACAATGCGATTCAAAACACCTGGTTGCAAGTCATCGTCAAAGCGAATACGAACACTGGCTTGAGTCAGCAATCGGCGTTTTACATGGGGCATGCAATGGCCGAGATTACCGGCGGGGCACCTTATCGCGTGACGGCAGCGGATTTGTCGGCCGTGCAATCCGGCATCTCGAACACGATCGTTTCGGTAGGCGATCCGAGGGACATCAACAAGGATCGGCGGGTGACGGCCGCAGATTTGTCAGCGGTCCAGTCCCGCATCTCGAACACGGTCTTGCTCAACAACATCACGATACCGATCGCAGCCAGCACTGAGGAAGGCTGATTCGCATCTATGGTCTATAGCCGTCTATAGCCTATAGCCCTTCAACTCTCAACTCTCAACCCGACTATAGCCTAAAGTCTTTCTAAGCTATCCGCGTTGCGATCGAGGCGACTAAACAAATCTGCGATGTCTACTTGCCAGCCGGGCAATACGCTTCCACCGTCCAACATTTGTCCTTCCGTAAAAACAGTTGCATCCTGTGGTGATCGGAATACCGTGACGGTTCGCGCTCGATGATCCACCATCCACAGCAATTCGACCCCCGCGTGAAAGTACTCGCGTCGTTTACGAGACATCTCTGCGTAAGTATTGCCCTTGCTAAGGACTTCTACGACGAAATTGGGTACAAGATCCGGCACTGGGTCTTTGGGAATCCGGCCTCCAGGTAGCCTGGCCCAAGCCACGAAGGCCACATCTGGTCCACGCACGGTATCGCCGAATAAACGCGTCATTCCATCTGGCCCGGTGGCAACGCCCATGCGATGCTGGTCCAAATAATTGTTGATCCACTGCAACAGTATTCCGGCTAAAAAGGACTCGGGCCATCCCATCGCTTTCTCCACCAAAGTCCGATCGACCAACTCATAAAGCCGCCGTTCGGTGTCTCGAAGTCTCGTGACGTCCTCGACTGTCGCAGTTCCCGGCGCGGGCTCGCATCGCACCCGAGATGCAGGAACATTGCCAAGGTCATTCATTCGGTCTTCCCAGGTCGTTGCACGTGCGATACTCATTCATTTTCTCGGTTGTAGATTGATCGAATGACACAATTGTAGCCAATCATGCGTTCCATTTCCACTCATGGAAGTCTGTAGGCATAAGACGATGGTGTCAATGTTGTCAATCAGCAGCCGACCGACATCAACCTCAATCAAAACACGGTTCTGGAAAACATAGTCAGCGGTTCGGGTGATACGGATAGGTCCAGATTCAACATCGTGGCCGATCAAGTCATCGTCAAAGCGAATGCGAACACGGTCTTGCTCAACAACATCACCGTGCCGATCGCCGGATCTGTTCAAGAAGGCTGATGTTCAGCCGCTTTGTCGAACAGAACAGATTTTACGAGCGAAGTCCTTCCGGGAATCGTCATGCGATTCTCTCGAAAGGACTTCGCGTCGCCTGGACTCAACCTAATTTTTTGATCTATTATTCCCTCTTTTGAATTCGAAAACGCCGAGCTCCATGATGAAGAGCCGAAAATCCCGTTCTGATCCGCCACAAATTTTCGACTTGTACGATTGAAATAAGTCGGGAGCTTTCTGAGCCTGAGGCGGTAACCGATTTCCAGCAGCGTGGCTTGCTCGCGCCTCAGGCTGGGGTGTTAATAGTTTGCGATTGTGGCTAGATGCAGGGACCGTCCGACTCGAAAGGCCCCCGTGACCTCGGAGGCCGTCTCACTTTCGTCTCAAGTCATTCGATGGCTTTGTGATGAGCCTGAGGCGCTAGCCGAGCTTCATGATCGATCGGCTAGCGCCTCAGCCTCAATTAAGCGAATGATGTGTAATATCGGAAAGTGAGACGGCCTCCTCGCGACACGGGTGAATCAGGCTCATAAGCTAACGAATCTTGCGTTGCCGTCGGTCAAGCCCGAAGGATTAGATCTTGCTGATTCGCCAAAGATCCCGAGTCTAGCGGGCGCGTTTTTTGGCGTGTTGGTTGGCGCCTCCCTGGTGCAAAATCAACTCCTTCAAGGCGCCTTTGCCATCTTTCACAAACGTGATCTGAGCATCCACCACCTTGAGGAAAAACTTGCTCTCGGACTCGGCGAACAGCTCGAACCGCGGCTGTCCCGTGGCTTGCAACATAAGATGATCGCCCTCCTTGGTAATCGCAATGACGAAAGTCGGGGCTAGTTCATACTCTCCAACATAACCTTCCAGAAGTTTCGGCTCGACCTTGATCGCCGTGCGTTCCTTCTTGGCTTCCAACTTTTTGAGTGGGATCGCTTGATCCAACAAATGCAATCCGATGTCATCGACGTCGACTGCCGTGTTCGCAAGCACGACGACGCCTACGCCGCGATTCTTGTCAAAACCAATAAACGAATGGTACCCACCGGTCTGTCCATTGTGCCAAACAATCTCCCGGCCCCTCCCTGTCAGCTTGTGCCAACCTAGCCCGATCGACATGTTGGGTGAGTCTGCCTGCGAGCGTGTCTCTGCTTGTAGGACCATCGCATCCGACAGAGGAGATGAAGTCTTGCCCATGTTCGCTTCGACAAATTTAATCATGTCACCAACCGTAGATCGCACCGCGCCCGCGCCAGCCAGCGACAAAAAATCCCAATTCTTGTCTTCCTCACGCAACTCATTGTGCGGAGCCGCTAATCGCTTCTTCATATCTTCAGTCAACTGAATCGACGTGCTGGTCATTCCAAGCGGCTTGGCGATACGCTCCGCAATCAATGTCTCGAAGTCTGTGCCGGCCCGCAGAGAGAGGATGTGTCCAAGCAACCCCATTCCGAAGTTCGAGTACTCATACTTCTCCCCGATTGCACGCATCAACTTACAAGTAGAAAGCGCGGCATACATTTGCTCGACCGTGTAGTCGGCGTAGGGATTCAGCCCATCGGCAGGTGCTAAATTGTCGGGTAATCTCGGCAAGGCCGACGTGTGCGTGGCTAAGTCCAATAGAGTGATTTCGCGACCGTCACGCGACGGCACCTTGACTGTTTTCGGAAGGTATTTCGATGCGGGATCGCTGAGAGCTACTTCTCCGCGTTTTACCATGTCCGATAGCACCAAGGTGGTGAATGCTTTCGTCGCTGAGCCAATTTCGAATACCGTATTACGGTCCGGCTTGGTCTGTGGATCGCTTTTTCGAAGTGATCCATACGTCACGACTTCGTTACCTTTGGCGTTAATGATTCCGACGGCTATTCCGACGCACTGTTTTTCGACATCAACGCGTCTCTTGAGGATCTGTTGCACCTCGTCGGTAGTCCAAAATTTAGGTTCCGATTGCGCCAAAAGCGATGGTGCTGATAGCGCCACCAGGACGAACATTCGAAAAAATCGAAGTATCATAAGTTTCTCCGTGTCGTTCGAAAAGGGAGTTCGTTTAAGCGAACAATTGAAGGGACGAGTACCGACGAACATGAAATTGCCCCAGTTTGCGTTGAGGTGGATCTTGGATCACACTGCGATGAATGCATCGAGCAGAGATAGTTTACCACTGTCGGAAGAACGATGTCATAACTGGCGTCATTTTATGAACGCGATGTTGCCTCCCCTATTCGTCGACCTTGCTGATAGAGTAAAACGATTGTCTCCAATCGTTTCTCAAGTAGAGTAAAACAATTGTTCCCAATCGTCTCCTAAGGCATTTCCCCAAGTTTGCTCCCTGACAGTCGATCGCCGTTCTTCATTTTTCTGTCGCAAAATCTTCCTGTCGTTTCCCAAGAGCTCGATGTGATCACTCGAAAAAGATGACGAGTTGAAATGGAACTTCAGTGCGGAACATGAATCCCACAAAGCAGCGCCTCATTCGGTTAATCGCTCTCGCGGGGATCGTCGCGATCTTTACAGGGGTGTGGTCCTTGGCAGGGTATAAACCAAGGCTGCGACTCGATAACCGAGCACTGGCACCACTTGCATTCACACCCAATGGGGACGTGCTAGCTGCAGGGACACTCGTCCAGGATGGGTTGCTTTCGAAACCCGAAAGCCCAGTCCGATTTCTTAATAGTACAAACGGAGCCGATGCGGAGCCGCCTCTGACGACTTCGGTCGCGACTGAAGTAGGCAAACTGCGTATCGGACGGGCGATAATCCGTGCGGAGTTCTCCCCCGACGGCAGGTTGCTGGCTGTCCTGCAGCAGCATCATGACATCAAGCTCCTACATGAGCTGGAGTTGGTCGTCTTTTCGAGGCAATCAAGAGAACGCATTGTCAACATTCCGGTCCCCTACCACACAAATGCGGCCGATAATAGCAGTACCATGCCACGCAGCTTCTTCTCTCCGGATAGCAAGTGGTTGTTGTGGGTCGATTACCCTTTTCCCGAACGCTTAGTGCATGTATGGGATTTGGCCAGCGGGAAGGAGGCTTATACGCTTCCGAATGTATGCTATCCAGTTGTTTCTCCGGACAGTGCGATGATCGCCACGACTCAGTTCTGGCGAACACGCGACAAGGAGCCGTTTGCCATCCAAATTTGGGATATCCGGTCCGGTGCTCTCCGCCAAACGCTCCCATTGCATGGGACTTCGGAGGGGTGGAGCCCCTGGCCATCTTTCTCCCCGGACAGTCGGCTGCTAGCGGTGAACTCACGCGACGATAATGGCAAGCAGACCGCTGAGGTGTTTGAGACCGCAACGTGGAAGCGAATGTTCTTCCAACAAGGCGCGTGGTCCCCTCATTTGCTCTCGGATGCAAAGACGTTGGTCGCGGTCAAGAATAGAGACGTGCAGCTATGGGACACCGAGAAATGGAAATTGAAAGGGAAATATGAATTCAAGCTGGGATTGCACTGGGACAACGGACAAGAAATAACTCCCGAACCCGTGGCAATCCCGAACAAGCCGATGGTCATCGTCGCCGACTATTACCCGACGGTCACCGTGCCATTATTCCGTGGACTCGCTAATACGTTCGGGCTCAATGCCTTTGGCTCTCAACATTTAACTTTTATTGATGGGACATCAGGCCGACGCCAGTCGGTAGTACTGCATCATGACAGTCTTGTTTCCGGCGCGATCTTCGCACCGGACGGAAGTAAAGCGGCCTTCGGCAGCATAAGTGGCTCTTTGTCACTTTGGGACATTCCACCGCGTAAGTCACTCACCCCATTGCTTCGTGCTATTGCTGTTGCCGTCGTTGGCTTCGCCCTTGTGTACAAGTTGATTCGTCGTCGTACGGTCAAGGAATGAGAATTGGTCGTGCGCAAGGTTGCGGTCCATGCCATGCCAAGGACCGTCAGCCGCTGCGAAGCGATTGGGACAATCGCTTTACTATGGGCGTTTTACTGTAGGCGTTTGGCCTTCGAACGTCCGCCTCGCCACAAGTCGTACTGGGGGTCAGCATAATGCTCAAAAAAACGATGGAGCTTGGCTTGCAGTTCCTTTTTTGTCGTTTCGGTGCCGGTTTGTCCGTATTGATTGAATCGCTCCTGAGGATCGGTTTGCATGTCGTACAGTTCGTGAGGTCCATCGGGATGCCGCAGCACCAGTTTCCATCGATTCGTACGTACGGCGCGGCATGTATCCATTTCGTAATAGACGCAGTTGTCCCAAGCGATCTCCTGGCCTCTCAGGTTAGCAGAAAAATCACGCCCTGGCGATTTTGGATGGGTCGGCATCTTGTCCGCAAGTCCGAAATAGCCAAGGACCGATGGCAAAAAATCGTAGTTGCTTAGCAATAAATCGCTGGTTGCTCCCTCGGGGATCATTCCTGGATGATGAAACACAAAGGGGATCTGCATCATGAGCTCATGGGCTCCAATAGGACGAGTATGATCACCCATTCCCCACAGACCGTTTTGACCACCCATCCAGCCTTGGTCTGCCGCGTACACGACCAACGTATCTCGGGTCAAGCCGAGTCGGTCAAGCGTCGCCATCACTTGTCCCACTCCGTCGTCAACGCCACTCGTCTCGGCGGCAACTCGTTCCTTGGCGATCTGTTGGTTGTGAAATCGCTTGTTATGAAACTGCCACGGATGCATGGCATCGTCGGGAAAGCTCTCAAAGTGTTTTCCTCGATAAAAGTCTGCGTGACGATTGCGGGCACTTTGCATCATCAACCCTCCCAACGAGTAGGGGCCGTTGTAAGCCAAATACAGAAAAAAGGGACGTTCTCTGTTTTGCTCGATGAATTCGATCCCCTTCCGCGTCCAAAGGTCGGTCGTATAACCGAGCTCCTGGCGCACTTTGCCGTTTTCGATGACTGGCTGGTCGTAGAACTCGTTGGTATGTCCGTCGGGCTTGGTGACCCAGGAAGTAAAACCTTCGGAAGGATTTAGGTTGTCGCCTAAATGCCATTTGCCACTTAGACCACAGACGTATCCGTTGGCTTGCAGGATTTCACCCATCGAGGAAAACTCCGCCAACGTGTTGTAAGCTTTGCTCCCCATCATGAACTGTGGATCGAGAAATGAATGCAGTCCATGCTGCGATGGAATCAGCCCGGTGAGAAACGTGGCCCGCGTGGGTGAACAGACAGGATTGCTGCTCAACGCGCGTGTGAATCGCATGCCTTGTGCCGCGAGTTTGTCTATGTTAGGAGTTCGGATGTCCTTGTTGCCATAGCAACCAAGCGTCCAAGCCCCTTGGTTGTCGGTCAAGATAAAGACCACGTTGGGCTTTTTGTCTTTTGCCGAAGCGAGCACCAATGGCTTTGGGACTGCTACATGACCCGGATCACGTTGTCCTTTCCCAGGACGCTCTTCGTCGCCAATCTCGGCTCGTGTAATCTCGATGAGACCCAAGAGGCGTTTGACGACATCGGGGTTCTTTTCTGCAGCTTCTTGGCTTTCCTCCTTGTCGTTTCGGACATCGTACAACTGCAGTTTCTGCTGTTGCAAACCCGTTCTCGCCGGTCCCGCAGTTGGCGGGCTGACCGGAAGATAGAGTTTCCAAGGACCCGCGCGAACTGCCTCGATCTTGCCGCGGCGGTAGAAGCAAAAGCCTTTTTCATCCCAAGGGGATGGAGCAAGTCGCTCGGAAGTGAGGAGCGAACGAATGTCGTGCCCATCGATTGGTTTAGCAGAGAGCGGTGCGTTGGTCCAGGCTGCAATCGTCGGCAAGAGGTCGATGGTCGAACATAATGCATCCTGAACATTCCCCGATGGAATCTTGCCCGGCCATCGCATGATGCACGGCATGCGCATGGCTCCCTCGGAACAGTCGTATCCATGTCCTCGATAAGGTGCATTGCTCCCTTGCGGCGGATTGCGTCGCACGGCACCGTTGTCGCTTGTCCAGATGACAAGTGTATTCTCATCAAGCCCCAATCGCTTGAGCGAAGCCATGATTTCGCCGGTGCTCCAATCGAGCTCTTCGACACTATCTCCGTACTCTCCATTTTTGGATTTGCCGCGAAAGCTGTCGCTCGAAAATGGGTGGGTCGTTGAACCCGGCATGGTATGCGGAATGTAGGCTAAGAATGGCCGATCTTTGCTGCGTTCGATAAACGCGATGGCTTCTTCGGTCGTGCGTTTGACCAAGCGATTGCGATCTGCAGGCGCTTCGATTACTTTGTCTCCGCGCATCAACGGAAGCTCGGGCCATAGTTCCGGTGATTTGTCCTTGGTCATGTCATCGCTATAAGGAATCCCAAAAAACTCGTCGAACCCCTGTCGCGTCGGGAGAAACTCGGGTTGGTCCCCAAGGTGCCACTTTCCGAAAATCCCGGTGGCGTAGCCTGCACGTCGCAGCACGTCTGCGAGCGTGTCTTCCTCGGGATGCAAGCCCTTGGATGAAAGCGGCTGCAAAACCAATCCGTTGCGATCGCTAACATGCATACCGATGCGTCTCGGGTAGCATCCGGTAAGCAATGCGGCGCGGCTGGGAGTACAAACACCGCTTGCAACATAAAAGCTTGTAAACTTGGTTCCCTCCTTGGCCAATTGGTCGACGTGCGGCGTTCGATGGAGCGTCGAACCATAGCAACCCAGGTCACCGCTTCCGAAGTTGTCCACCAAGATGAGCACGACGTTTGGTTGACGAGGCATGTGGGAGTCTGCCAACAGCCGGTTTTCGTGCGTCGTCAAGCAAATCGCGACGACGATGCTGAGAAGGCTTTTCATCATACGTCACCTTTGCACAACAAGTGCCGTTCGAGTTGCAAAAACCGGACCTAGCGCGTTCCGGCTGATTTTTCAAACCCGCGCTGTTGGAGTTGACCATGTACCAGTGCGTCTACAAGGCTAACAATTGGGGTAGTGGAGGTTGTTAAACCTCCCTGATCGAAGGGATCTTTAACAAGATCCACTACCTTCAACCCCTAAAATGAGGATTGAAGACGCACTATTCTAGTTTATCGCGATCGAGTGACAGTCGCACGTTGGATGCGTTGGATGAGTCGAAAAAATTGGCACTCGGCCAAACCTGGAATTCTGGTGAATTGGCAACATGACTGCACCGTACGATTTCATTCCAATTCGACGCAACACATGCAAACTCTTTATGCGACTACAATGAGTCGCCCACGATCGGTGAAAAAAACACGCAGGTCCGAATCTCCGAGGCGGGAATTTCGCGTCTCGGAGATTCGCTGCATCGACTGATTAGAAAATAATACCCTTGTTACCCAAAGGATAGAATTGCTCCATGAAAAGCGTCACTCTTGCGTCGATCGTTCGTAGCTCGTTCACTGCAATCGCTTGTTCTTTTTGGCTGCTGGCAGCAACGCCAGGCATGCCAGCCGACAAGCCCAACGTTTTGTTTCTCTTCGCCGATGACTTCACGTACGAAGCCATATCAGCGTTGGGGCATACTGACATTGAGACTCCCAATCTCGATCGACTCGTGAAGCGGGGCACGACCTTTACGCATGCTTACAACATGGGTTCATGGAGTGGTGCAGTTTGCGTTGCGAGTCGCAATATGTTGATAACCGGACGGAGCGTCTGGCGGGCCGAAACGATTTCGAAGTCCACTGAGGAAGAGCGCAAGGCAGGCCGACTTTGGCCACAGTTACTCAAGTCCGCTGGCTACGATACTTATATGACCGGCAAGTGGCACATTCAAGCAACCCCGGAACTGACGTTTGATGTTGCACGGCACGTTCGTCCTGGGATGCCTGGAACCCACGAGTCAGCATACGACCGCCCTAGGGCAGGTGTGATCGATACTTGGTCGGCCTCCGATAAGTCTCTTGGTGGTTTTTGGAACGGTGGAAAACACTGGTCCGAAGTCGGAGCCGATGACGCGATTGATTTCATCGAGATGGCCAAAGGCAAGTCCAATCCATTTTTCATGTACGTGGCTTTCAACGCGCCGCATGATCCACGCCAATCGCCGCAGGAATTCTTGGACAAGTACCCCGTAGAGCGCATCAAGCTCCCGGCCAGTTTTTTGAAGGAGTATCCTTACAAGGATGCGATTGGGTGCGGCCCTGATTTGCGAGATGAAAAGCTCGCACCCTTTCCAAGAACCGAACACTCGATCCAAGTCCATCGTCGAGAGTACTATGCGCTGATCACGCATCTGGATCAGCAATTGGGGCGCATCTTTGAATCTCTCGACAAATCAGGGAAAGCGGATAACACCTACATCTTTTTTACAGCCGATCATGGACTTGCTGTCGGCAACCACGGGCTGGTTGGCAAGCAAAACATGTATGACCATAGCCTCCGAGTTCCGTTCATAGTCTCGGGGCCGACGGTCAAGCCTAACCACAAGATATCGGCTCCGATCTATCTGCAAGACGTCATGGCGACCAGTCTGGACCTAGCTCAAGTACCCAAGCCCGCGACGACTGAATTTCATAGTCTGCTTCCTTTGATTCGTGGGGATACCAACGTCTCGAAATACGAAGCGGTATACGGAGCCTATTTGCAGCAACAACGATGTGTGATTGCGGACAACTGGAAGCTCATTGTTTACCCAACCGTCGGAGTCACGCGACTCTACGATCTCAAGAATGACCCCTTGGAAATGCGCGACGTTGTCAGCGATCCCGTGAACTCCGATCGAAAACAAAAACTCTTCAAGAGACTGCTGGCGTTGCAGGTTCAACTAGGCGACTCGCTCAAACTCTCAAACTAGCGTTTGGTCATTTCAGCGATTCGGGATTCCACTTTGGCTTGAGCGGATCGCATGACTTCAGCGACCGCGACGGGGGCTCCATCGCGCCTCATGCTTTCGTCTGCAGCTTCCATAAACGCAAAAATCTCGATAGTTGTAGCGGCTGGGACAGGCGGTTTGTGGTTTCGGAAGAACTTGCCAATCTCGCGACAAAGGTCTTCGTATGAACCGCCCTTCTTTGCGACAGCAATCGACTTATTTCCAAAAACGATGGCGCCCGCATCGGATTTGTTGTTTCGGATACCGCGATACGTGCCAATGCGTCCATCTGACCATGTGCCAGATACCATGTCGGTATCGGGAGTCTTGATACGAGCGACAGTTTCGCAGCCTGTTCCCATCAGCGCATACAAAGGTTCTATGCCATGGATTCCATAAAAGAACATGTCGGGTGTCCCTTCTTGGTACGAGCATGGTCCCCAAGTGGATACGCCAGCGATTTTCCCGACGTCCGAGTTGTTTACCAGTTCCTGAATTCCCGGACCGAAACGAGCCGAGGAACTGGAAAAGCAAGGGACGTTATGCGCTGCTGCCAACTGATAGATTGCGATGGCGTCGACTAGCGAACCAGCAACTGGTTTATCGATGAAGAGTGGCTTGCCTGCCTTGATCACAGGAATAGCTTCCTCGAGATGGATGCGTCCGTCGACGCTCTCAAGCAGCACCACATCGACTTTCTTGAGTAGCTCTGGGATAGTGGAGACAATTTCCACTCCCAGGCCTCGCATGGTTTCAGTGAACTTCTCGACACGATCGCGGCTTGCTGGAAAGTCGGTACCGCCAGGGTAGCCTGCAACAATTTTGATTCCTTCCAAATCGCCGGCCGCTTTGGGATCATTGAAGACTTTGGTGAAGGCTGGCACATGGGACGTATCCAAGCCAATCATGCCTGCACGCAATACAGGTTTGGATGATTCCTGGGCCATGCATTGAGCGAAGCAACACAACGCAATTGACCCGAATACAATTTGCAAGATGGGAATAAACAGTCGCATGTGGATGACCTTTCGAATGAGGGATTTTGCTAAGTTGCGGGAATTCCAGTTTACAGGGTTTTCGACGCACGTTCACGTCCAGCTTCTATCGCATTGCCACCGTCAAAGGAGATTGAGAGTGACGAAACGCGATAAACGGTACCGGACACGTACCGGACACCTTTTTATCATTCGATGACTTTGAGGGCTTGTCCGGGAGAGAAATCGGTTGGCTTTTGAATGACTTTTTCGGTGCCGGTCAGGCCGCTCAGAATTTCCGTCTTGTTGTCGCGTTGTTTGCCAATCGTGATGGTCACTTTCTGAGCGTGGTTTTTTTCGTCGACGGTCCAGACCGCAGCACTCTCCGCATCCGAAACAATGGTGTCGGTTGGCAGAAACATTCTTGGCCTGTCATCGGTTGGTTCGGATGCGACTGCGGCCGGTAAGAAATAGACCGTTCCACTCATGTCCGGGAAAAGCTTGTCGTCGACGTCGGAAATCGTCACCTTGACTTTGATCGTCGCGCGCGCCCGGTCCCCCATCGGAATGATCTTGCGAACAACGCCTCGATAGCGCACGCCGGGCACCGCATCGATTGCAATCTCCGCTTGTTGATCGGACCGAACGCGATTGATGTAATCCTCTTTGACATCGCAGTCGATTTCCAGGTTTTCAAGGTCAGCGATGGTGACGGCTGAACCGCGTCCGGATGCTTCCCCCATTCCGCCGGGCAAGATCGACTCACCCACCTCGGCATCCTTCGAAATAACGGTGCCGTCGAATGGTGCGCGGATAAACATATTTTCGCGGAGCTGTTCGGCTTCTTTGAGGCGTGCATCCGCCAAGGCGACATCGGCTTTCATCGATTCCAGCCGCGCACGGGAACTATCGTATTGATACTTGGCCGCATCGTAATCGGACTTGGAAGCAGATTGCGTTGCGACCAACGATTCCATGCGTGCAAACTCACGAGCATTCTGTGCAATTAAGAGTTTTTGTTCCTCCAAGGCAGCGTTCGACCGCGCGACGCTTGCTCTGGTGGCCGCCAGTGCGGCATCCAAATCCGAATGTTCGAGAACCGCCAAGACTTCATCTTTTTTGACGCGGCTACCCTCTTCGACAAAGAGGGACTGAACTCGCCCAGGAGCTCGAGCCCCGATTTTGGCTTGTCGACGCGATTCGATATATCCAGTTGCGACGACCGTTGCTTCGGCCGATCTACCTTTTTCGATCGCAGGCCGAACGCACCGAACCTCCTTCCGCGACTTGATCGCGTCAGGTATTTCGATCCAGTTGGTCAACCAATTCGGATCTTTTGATCTCGCAAGCCATTGCCACAGACCGATGCTTGTACCGAGGAACAAGAACGATACGAACCACCATTTGCCTCGATTGGGCGAGCGCCTCGGGACGTTGGCGGATGTGCGATCGATGCGCAAAGTTTGAAGTGGATCGCGAGTCGATTGCGGCGCAGCAGAAGTTGTCACGGAAACGGATAGTCCAGCCAGGGAGTGGTCGATTCAATGGCTCAAGTATATCACTTGCCCAAATAATCGCCAAAGCAGCGAACTCATCGTTCATCAACCGCATACCGAACGGGCCAAGCTGGTCGGAGCCGGAACGCATCGAAACCTGCTCGTCGGACCAGAATCCTCGGTACTTTTGACCAATTGTTGACACATTCCTAGGTTGACAAGTAGAATTCGGAGTTTCCCATTTTGCGATTTCCCAGGCAGCCGTCGCTGCAAACATATTTCAAACACCCATTCGCCGGCCCGATCTGAATCGTGTCGGCGTTGTTAATTTATTGGCGAAGTGAAAGTTCTCAGCGCCGTTAGTTCCATCGCGTCAGGATTTCGAAGTGAACGACAAAGAGCAGAAATTAGCCATCGCCAACGCGGA
>JBEBHM010000499.1:0-6637 GCA_040080875.1 Pirellula sp. | reverse complement strand
CCGCATCCATACATCCAGACTAATGCCCGCCACTTGATCATCGCCGATGGTGACTCCCGACAAATGAATTCGTTTCGCGTCTGCGGCTGCCTCCCGGTATCGACCTGCGCGATACAAAGCGCACGCGCGCTGGTAACCTGCCATGTTGGTCTCCCATGCATCCCCGGTTCGATTCAGCAACGCGATTGCTTCCGTTGCGGTCTTGATGCAGGGCTCAAAATTCGTTGCAGCCAAGTGCACGACGCTCGCATACGATAGTGTTTGCCCCTTGCCCCACGTATCATTTTGCTTTTGACGAATGATCAGAGAACGTTCCGAATAGCGTTCGGCCCGCTTGAAACACCGCAGCAAACTGCAAACCGGCGCATGCTCGGAATAACTCTTGGCCAATTCTGGAGTGTCTTGAAACCGCTCGGCATCGTTCATGCCTTTTAGGTGAGCAAACAGGGTCCACAATGCACCTCGGCTAAACCAGTAGGTGTGAGCAAGCCGACTAAAAAGCGTCCACTGCAATACGTGAATCGGAGTCGCGATCGGCCTGGTAGCGGTCAAGCCCAAGAACGTGTGCTTTGTCTGCTTGACGACTTGCCATACCAGACCGACGAGCATCACCGGAAACGACCTCGGGGCGTACACACCACTGAGCGCCAGCGCTTTCACGTATTGGCTCGCGGCGCGCCCCATTCGACCTCGCTTGAATTCTACGTCGCCAAGGCGGCCGACCAGTTGCGTGCGATCGATCGTAGTTTCCGCATAGAAGAGCGATTCCTTGAACGCCTCTTCGGCTTCGTCGTATTTGCCCATATTCAAGAAGACTTCGCCAACGCTCTCTGCAGTCTGTTTTCGAAGCAATCGATCGTGCGCAGGGATCCATTTTTGCGCCAGCTGATAATAGCGAATCGCCAGATCGTTGGCATACTGTCGATGTGCATGCTTGGCCGCTTGGAGAGCAAAGTCAATCGTCTCATCGCCATAGCCGGCAGCGTCAAAGTGGAATGCCAGTTCATAGGACCGATCCGAACCGTCCTTGAGGATTAGATTCGCCGATTGAAGATGGAGCGCGCCTCGGTCATTTGCATTGATGCGTTCCAAAAAGTATTTCCGTACATCTTCATGAACAAATCCGGCTTGCTGGTATTCGACATTTGACCATAACAGTTGGCAAACGATTGCCGCCTGCAAAGATTCATGAACGCTATTCCAGCTAAGATTCGAAAGTGCTTGGGCTTCATTGATGCGGAAACTGTTGCCAAGAATCGAACAGACCTTCAGGAATTGTATAACCTCAGGCGCTAGCCCATCTATACGAGTCGAGAGTGCAACGTTGGCTTGTCGAAAGCCTTTCAATACGAGGCTCTCTTTGGATCGCAATCTCCAAACACCATCTTGATATTGAACGCTCTTCGATTCTATGGTGCCTTGTAGCATCGAGATTGCCAGAAATGGATTACCAGCACAAGCTCCCGCTGCGAGCTGCACAACATCCTTTGGAAACTCGCCTATCATCGATTGGAGAATCGACGCGATGGATTGCGGAGACATCGGCTCCAAAAGTTCCGGCTTGATTTCAAATTCCGACTGCAAACGCGCTGCGTTGCTCGCAGCCCCGGTTGCGACGAAAAAAAGCGACCCAGATTTACCGGCGCGATTTCTTAACCATGTTGACAACACTTCCCTTGAGAGCTTGTCCACCCGATCCAGATTGTCGACGAGCATCACCACAGTCATGGGTTGATCATTTAACAAATCAAGCAATCGCTCGATCGCGCTCACGAAACGCCGTCCTGCAAACCTTTCAGGTCCGGTGTTTTTTGTCCTATGATGCGATTTGAATACCGAAGGCAATAATGCTTGCAAACTCTCCTGGTGCTCGGCGAGTCCGCTCGACAAAGAATTCGAGAACGAATCGTCTGCAAGACATAGATCCTCCAAATCACGACTGATGGCTTCGAAGATTTCCAGAGGTCTGGACTCATCCATGTTCGTGCCCGTTGCGCGGACAACCATGGCTCCGTGCGCTTTTGCCTCCTTTGCAAATTCATCTAGCAATCGTGTTTTACCAATTCCTGCATTGCCCAACAGAATCGTGCGATTGGGTTTGGCAGGTCGGTCAGTTATCGATTGGACAAAGTACCGGATCCACGTGTCCCTTTCAACAAACGACGCAACCGACAGCCGGTCGCGTCGCTCCGTGAGTCCAAGGATCACGCTAGAGAGTCCTGGATTATCCATCCACCTGAGGATCAAGTATAAATCATCCAGGGCCGCCGTAGCCGATTGATAGCGATCGCGTGGGTCGCGATTGAGCAAACGCAAAACGTATTCATCGACACATCTGGGGATCGCGATACCACACCATCTCAGGCTGGGGACGGAGATTGTCATCTGCTTCAAAAGCAGTTCGCTGAGATTCGTTGCTTGGATTGGGTTTTTGTCGCTTAACAAGCGGTAAAGAAACACCCCTACACTGTACAAATCCGTAGACGGGCCAACGGAATGTTGAAGTGTTCCAGATTGCTCGGGAGCCAAAAAAACGGCTTGCTCCACCGTTGGCGTACCGGACTTCGATGCGGCACCCAACCCAGACGCAATGAATGCTTTAGAATCGGCAGTCCGTACAAGAATAGACTCGCCCGAGATGTTCGCAAAAAAATCACCAGCAGCATGGCGCGAACACAACTCAGACACGATGTCCGCGGCAAGAGACAGCGTTGCAGTCAGCCGCTCCGACCTTTCATGGAATCGATCTAACCACACTTTGGCCGAAAGCGTGATCGGCTCATTGCCAAGTGAAATTTGTTGCCCGTTGTCGTCAGGCAATTTATCGGATTCCATAACGATCATCCGCAGCGATGCAATCGATTCCATCGTACCAGCCACGTCGATCACCGAACCAATTTGAGACCTGCTAAATCGACTTCATCGATTGGAATGGATGTGATGTGGGGTCCCATGTGTCTACCTCTCAATTGCTACCAAGGCCAGTAACGTTGGGGACGAAGTCGTCGAAAAAAAAGAATCTCCAACGATCGTAATGATTGTTCCGTGGACTATCAGTGAAATGCAAAATCTTGCTTGGAAAAAAGCTTTTCATTGAATTCAAAACGAGTAACATGCCGGGGCTGTCGATTGCCCCCCAGCAATTTCGTTTTATTCAAGTTCATGCTAAATAGGAAATGCAGTGTATGTCATCCATTCCATGTCATCCTACAGGGGCAACTTCTGCTGGGCTGAGTTCAATCTTAAGGAGATTCGACCCACCCCACGAGTGTCTACCGGATACCAATTTGAAATTCGTGGTCGAGGTTGCGGAACAGCTTCGCTCGTTCGATGCCAACTTAACCTCAATACATCACGCGGTAGACCGATTGTTTGTCGAGTGCAAACGTTTGCGAGATCATTTACCGAAAGCGGAATGGATGCAAAGCGTTAAGCAAATTAGAAACTCCGAGATATTGGAACTCGTTCACCAGGATCCATTCACGTACCGCGCATTCAATAAACCTCGAGGGTATGCTGGCGACGCGGTCATGATGGATTTCATCTATGGACTAGAAGAAAACTGGAGCCCGCCCCCCTCAAGCCCTCTCGGGAATGGTGTGTTTCAATACACAACGAAGGCTGCCGCATCTGCAGGGGTACGCTCGCGGCGAGAGTTTATCGCTGAAAAACTCGACGAAGTAGTCAGACAAGCCGATGCAGCCGAAGTTTTGGCAGTCGCAAGCGGTCATTTGCGCGAGGCATCCATGAGCTCTGCCGTAAGACGCCGACGCTTTGGAAGATTCGTTGCACTGGATGCCGACGCCGAAAGTCTTAAAGAAGTTCACGAAAACTACGGTAGGTTCGGCGTCGAATGCGAACTCGCCAACATCCGAAAGATGTTAACCGGACGAATGGACTTAGGTGCCTTTGACCTCGTCTATTCGACGGGACTGTACGACTATCTGAACGAAAAAACTGCGAAAATCCTTACTCAACGGCTCTTTGCCATGCTCAACTCGGGCGGAAAGTTGGTCGTCGCCAACTTCTTGCCTTCCATTGAGGATATTGGTTACATGGAAGCGTGCATGGATTGGTTTCTTATCTACCGTGATCGAGTCGACATGATGGGACTCACCCAATTGATCGATCAAAGGGAAATCCGCGACATCCGAGTTAGCGCCGAAGAAAATCAAAACATTATTTTCTTGGAAATCATTCGAGCATAAAGCATAGGAACACTCGTTTGTTCCCTTGGTCATCCGGCAGTTTCTCGGTCTAGGAGATGGCTCGCAATTCTTAGGTAGCGGAACGCGTCAAGCGTTTCGACAACGCCTCGAAAACCTTGACGGTTTCCGCTACAGGTGAGCAGAATTTCGCACGCTCATCTAGAATTTCTTGGCAGCACCTAAAAACAACCAGTGGGCTTGGGTGTTGGAGGTGCTGCCCGATTGATCCCCGCCAACCAATTCGCTTTGCCCTGTTCTTATGGTTGGCCGGAAGGAATACTGATACGCCGCATCGTATTCCCAACACTTGCGTTTCCAGCCAAATCCTGTCGTAAAGTAATGGGAAAGAATCGTGGGCAAATAGGGCGTCATCGTCGATCCTCGAACGGCGTCGTTATTGTGACTGTAACCAATTCGCACCGTCTTGTTCGCCGCGATGTCCCTTTCGATTCCCGTCTTGACCACGATGTTGTCTTTCCATCTTAGTGGTAACGAATCGAAGACTTGCGGACCAGCCACTGCAAGGAAAATGGGATTGTTGGGATTTCGAAAATGTAGATCAACCGAATTCATCGCGGTTGACCATTGTTGCCAATCGACGTCGATCCCAATTCTGGTGATGGGCGATGGGCGATACATCATTCCAACTCCGGCCACGCGAGGCCAGACGAAATCCATTGTCAGGTCATAATACGACGTGCCCATGCCTGGGATGGCAACGGTCGCATTGCCGTTGTTTTGAAATCTGTTTTGGCTTTGGTAGTGACCAGCAACCGTCAATTCATCCGACAATTTGTATTGCAGCCCAGCAGACCAAGTGAGCGCTGCACCCGTCGATTGCAAATCGATAACCGTTGGAGTGCCTGTCAACGGAGCGGAAGTCAAGAAATGGGGCCCCTCCAACTCCAAGTGGCTGAGCGCAATGCCGAGGGTTGAACCAATTCGCAATCGATCCGTGGCTTGATACGACACTCCAGGCAGTACTCGGACAAGCATTCCTATCGATTTATAGAACTGCGGCCCGGCGAGCGGACCAGGTGGTCCCTCCAGATTCCATCTCGCTCCGAAACCCGCCGGAGAGTATACCCCGAATCCCAACGCTAGATCCTCGTCGATTCGCTTGGCAATTGTAAACGCGCCCAATCCAAATGGATCGTTCGACGCACGAGCCCCAGGGTTTTGTGGATCCGAGTATTTCAAGTCCGGAAATAAACCTGCAATGTTCCCTTCCATGACAGTCGTCGTGCAACAGGAACCAAAAGTTGCACCGATGAGACCTGCAGGGTTGTCGGCAAAAACGAATGCATTATCGTCAAACGCAAGATTGGTTCCTGCCCGTCCCGCCGACTTTGCACCCAGCGCCGGGACAATACTTTCTGCCCATAGTGATCCCGAGAAGGTTACGGACATACTCAACGCGACCAACAAATAATTCAACTTCATTCTACACTTCCTTGTGCAGCTATTACGACACCGATCGATCCAGGCCTAAGGCGTCGCAAAACAATATACTAATGGAGCATTCAGACACCCAAGCCACTAATTATTTCGACGTGTACGAATTTGCCCATGCAGTCCTTTGAGCTTGAGGCGCGAGCCGAGTTGCGGGAAATCGGCTAGCGCGCTAGCGCCTCAGGCTCAATCAACTCCCAACTTACTTCCATCGTACAGGTCGAATTATTTTGCCACGCCTAAGCTATCGATAATCGTTTGAATAGAGACCTATTGAATTTTTGTTTTGGACAATCGACATTTCGCCTCAGTAGCGATCAAAGGGATTGTGCCAAATGTTACGACACGGGAACTGCCGCGCCTGGATTGCTGCAAATTGTGCACTGAGGCAATTTGGGATTTACGCTTTCGATTTTGGTCTCATCCAGTTCCATGCGAATGGCCCGCATCTGCTCTTCTACATTCGAGAATGCTTCCACCAAGTCGGGATCGAAGTGTGAGCCACTGCTCTTGTAAATAATGTCTGCAGCAACTTCGTGTGTAAAAGCCGGCTTGTACACTCGCTTTGTGGTAAGCGCATCGTAAACGTCAGCAATTGCGACGATCCTCGCTGAAAGCGGTATCTCTTCCCCCTTGAGTTGGAACGGGTATCCCGTACCATCCCAGCGTTCATGGTGCTTTAAGGTGATATCCAATGCCATTTCCAGAAAACTAGCTTCTGGGTATGCCTTGGCCGAAGCGCTCAGCGTTTCACCACCAATCACAGTGTGCCGCTTCATGATTTCAAATTCTTCTTCTGTCAATTTGCCCGGCTTTTGCAAAATCTGATCTGGAATTCCAACCTTGCCTACATCATGCAATGGGCTGGTCAGATAGATCAACTCGACGAATTGGGCGTCGATGACATTCTCGAATTTAGGCCAAGTCATCAACTCACTGGCCAACAGCTTGGAATATTCCCGAATGCGTTCCAAATG
>JBEBHM010000498.1:0-6640 GCA_040080875.1 Pirellula sp. | reverse complement strand
CTCGTACTCATCCTTTTCATCACGACCTCGCTCATCTATTCCGTTCGAGTTCGCCCAAGGATTCAAGCTCAATACGTCAATTTGGTGACGAGCAATATTGCAAGTATCGGAGAAATCGGACGTTTGCACGATCTTGGATTGTTATCAAGCGAGCTCTCACAATCCGAGCCCAATAAGCGAATTGCATCCAACAGCGAGTCCAGCAGCCTACTCGAAAAAATGAAATTGTTGTTGCAATCGCATCTTTGCCTTCGTCGACTGATGGTTTGGAACCCTGACGACAGCTCTTTTCGATTGCAAGCTGCGATCGTCTCCGATCTGCAATCCGAGTACGCATATCAACAAGCTAAAGCATTCGAATCCGATGGCGACACCAGACCCAAGATCGAGGAGCGGTTGAATCAAGCCGCCATGTACCAGCGTCAAGCACTCGACGAAATGCAACGAGTAGCACTATCAAACGAAAAATGGTCTACCGTTGCAACGCTTTGGTTGGCAAAGAAACGAATGGAGAATCACTTCGAGATTTCTGCCAAGGAACTTGTCTCGCTGGAACAGAGTATTCGCAAGGGTGGGAAGAATCTGTCGACCGCCATTTCACCAGAACAAGTTCTGGGGCAGTTGCTCATCGCCAGAGCGCTCAAGGCCGATTCGGAATTGACGTCCGATCAACGTCGCGAGCTACTGCAGGAAGCAAAGAGATTGATGCACGACACCGCCGAGTCCGATCTCTCGGCGATGTCGTGGAAAGCTCTCGCCGATTCAGGAATCGAGCCTCTCGTAGCTAAAGAACTTGCTTGGAAGACTGCACAATTGTATTGGAGTAGTCCGTTGGTCAACACGCCTTCGCCGACTTCAATCGCAGCCGTTTTCAATTGCCTCATCATCGGAGATAGCTTTCGGGAGGCGCAAAATCTCATAGGGGATCGCATTTCCAAGCTGACCCACACCGAACAATCAACGCTTCGCAAATTGACTGCAATCGCGTGCATTCAAAGTGCCATTGCGACCTCTCTGCTTTCGGAGCATTCCGCCACAGGAAACGGAAATAGAGTTGCATCCTGCTTAACATTGGCAATCCTTCTTGACCCTGAATCCAGTGAACTTGCAAGCTTTCTGAAGCCTGCGCTGACCGGTAGCCACGCACCATGGGCGGCCTCGATCTTGGAGAATCAAAAGAGTGACAACCCATCGGTGAATCATTTAGTTGCTGTTGCGCAGAGCATTTTCCAAAATCAAATCGTGCCCGACTGCAAAAAATTGATCGAGTCGGTCAACACCATGCCAGCCTTCGGAATGGCAGCTTCCAAGCTGCTGGTTCGGCTTGTGAACGATAGTCCTGAATCCATTGAGTCCGTCGAGCGGGTGATACAGGTACTCAGGTCAATCAACGAATCGAGGCCTGAACTCTTGAGTGTCTGGACGGATCGAGCGGGTCTGCACGTAAAAATCAAACAATACGATCAAGCGATCGAATGCCTCAAATATGTGCAGAACCAATTGCCAAACAGCGAGGATATTCGGGCTTCGATCGACCATGTAATGAAGTTACGCAGCGAGATTGCACAGGCTCGCTAAGCGCATGTCCACACCCACACAACCGCATTTGCCGTCCGTTTGCTTTGTGAACAGATGCTATTGGCCCGATAGCGAAGCGACTGGCCAATTACTCACCGAATTGTGCGAATATCTTGCGCCAAGGTGGAGTGTATCAGCAGTCGTTGGACAGCCCAACTGGGATGTTGAAGACACGACGTATTCTCGGTCCGGGGTTCAGATCCGTAATGGCGTTGCGATCCATCGACTCCTCCATAGCCAGTTGTCCAAGACCGCCGAATTCGCTCGAATTCGCAATCTCATTTCGTTCACTTTGGCATTCCGACGATGGAGTAAGAAGGTCGGGAATTCGGTATTTGCCAACAGTAATCCCGTCTATTCGCAATCGATCAGCCCAAAACGGCCGACGATTGTCTGCGAAACGGACCCGTTCTTGCTCCCGCTGGTCGTTGGAGGAATGGCTCGAAAATGCAATGCAAACCTCGTCTATTACTTGCAGGACATTTACCCCGACGTAGCAATCGCTGTTGGAGTTGCAAAAAACTCGATGGCAATGAGGTTCCTTCGCAAGCGACTCAAGAATGCCTATCTGAAGGCAAACAAAATTGTCGTACTGGATGAAGACATGCGAGATCGACTGGTCGACTGGGGTATCCCAAGTGATCGACTGTGCATCGTACCCAACTGGATGGACTGTTCTGTTGTGAAACCCGCAAGGGATTCCAATGCGTTTCGGGTACAACATGGGATGGACGACTCCTTTGTCATAATGCATTCTGGCAACATGGGTATGACGCAGCGTTTGGACGTCTTGATCGACGCTATCAAGCGCCCCAACATCCCACGCAATTCGCTTCTAGCGTTAGTGGGCAACGGAGCGAATAGACCTCGATTGGAGAAACAAGCCAACGGTGCCGTCAATGTGCGGTTTTTCGATTACCAGCCGCGAGATCAACTGAGCAATAGTCTATCCGCCGCCGATCTGCACGTAGTTTCTATGGACAAGTCAATTACTGGGTGCCTTGCCCCAAGCAAACTCTACGGCATCTTGGCTAGCGGCACACCTGTCTTGGCAATCGTTCCCAAGGGAAGCGCGGTCTGGCGTCTTGTGGATGCTCACCAACTAGGCTGGACAGTTGAGCCGGGCAATGACTTAGGCATTGCCGACGCGATCTCAGAAGCTTCGAAAATCGATCGCCAAGGGCTGCGAGCCATTGGCGATCGAGGACGAGAATTGGCGGTTCGATTATTTGATAAATCGATCTGTTGCCAGCAATTCGAAGATGTCCTCAAGCAGGTTTAATCTACGCTCTAACCTACTGCTTGTTCGATTCGAGCTCCCATCCGTCGTGCGATCACGGCACAAACCACCAGCTGGATTTGGTGAAAGATCATCACCGGCAACAATATCAAGCCCATCTCGGACGTGGAAAAGAGAACCCCTGCGATGGGAACTCCCGATGCCAAACTCTTCTTCGAACCACAAAACAATAACACGATCGAATCTTGTCTTGAGAATGCCAACCGGTGACCGATCCACCAACTCATGGCGAGCACACCTGCCAACAACCCGCAGCTAATACCGCATACAACCAGCAAACTTGCGAGCGAACATTTGGACCAAAGGCCGTCGATGATCGCTGCACTAAATGCAGTGTATACAACCAACAGAATCGAACTGCGGTCCACTCGCCCTATGAGTTGTTTGTGCCGATGAACCCAATCCCCAATTCGGGGTCGCGCCATGTGCCCCACAATAAATGGAAGCAATAACTGCATGCCAATTTTCCACACTGCATCCATCGACACTCGGGCTCCAACGCCTTCGACTTGCATCAGCATCGCCACTAAAAGCGGCGTTAGAAAGATTCCAATGAGATTCGATATTGTCGCAGCGCAAACCGCCGCCGCCACGTTCCCTTTGGCGATGGACGTAAATGCAATGGACGACTGCACCGTGGATGGCAACAACGTCAGATAAAGCACGCCTGCCGACAACGTGGGGTCCAGGAATGGCAATTGGATCAACACCATTCCGGCGATCGGAAATAGCGCAAACGTGACAAGCAATATGACAATGTGCAATCGCCAACTCATGAAGCCGCTTAGAATGGCCTCACGGGAAAGCTTTGCCCCGTGCAGAAAAAACAATAAGACGATGGCGACGTCTGCCAAGTAATCAAATAGGGTGGCCGCTTTGCCTTGGCACGGGACCAGCGTTGCTAATGCAACGACGCCAAACAATGTCAACACGAACGGATCCACCCATTTCGACCAGTCGAATCGCTTTTCAGTCATTTTTTCCCGTCCCCAGCGATTCGGGGCACCTGAGACCATTGCTCTTCGGATTTTGAACCGGGGGCAACCCGCCGCTCGCACAATTCGAGCGTTGTTCGAATCCTTTCTTTCGGGCATTCTTCGCCCACACAGGCTACTTCTCGTAGACCTGTTGCCGCCGCCGCCCTCTTCCTAGGCGCGCTGCCGACTGAAAAATACCAATCCAAAGCGCGAGCGAGGGACTCCCCCTCACTTATGTCTCTGGCTGATATCGTCATGACTTGTCCGCTGCTCATTCTCATCCCCGTGGGTTCGTCGGACAAATGTCTTAGGGCCTGGCAGGCTTGTTGGCAGTATCCTGTTGCTCAATGATCTTGTATAGATCCAGATCCTGCCTGCCGGCCATCAGGGCGAACAGTTCGCGAATACGACAAAATGCATCTGCCAACCCTGCTCCAGCACCTTGCTCTATCCCTGCAGCGCGAAGCACGTAGAAACCGGGTTCTTTGGTAACAAAGGACGCAGTGCCCCCGTCGCAAAGTGGGTGCTCGTCTAATTCCAAGGATACGGATTTGGCTCTCCCCTCAGTGAGCGCACAAACGGCATCGCACTGAATCGACACGACCGTGTCATCGCCTTGGAGCAAACTCAACGAATAGACCGCCTCGGCCTCTCGTTTGATTTGTTCGACTCCCAACGCTTCTTGCAATATGACGTTGATCGGCGGATCGAATCGAAGACTTCGAAGGGTTGTTGCCACGCTGTCGATGAACTGACCCGAATCGGGTCTGACGACCCATATGAGTTGTGTATCCTCATTGCCCGCAAACATCTGTGCGAACTCGTTTGCAAATTGCGCCGCGCGATATGAATTTCCAACCAGACACGTTCTCTTACCCCGAACACTTTGCGGTTCGAACTTCCGGTCAAGGGGCGTGAATCTCAAAAATGAACCTTGAAGCTCGTGCTCCCCGATGGCTGCTCCTCCGCCTGGCCCCATTCCGGCAAGCCTTTGGTGGCTGCCTCGGCAGTCGAGGACTACATCGGCACGTGAAATCCAAGTGCCGCGATGACGCCCCTCGACGACGATTCTAAATTCATCATTGCAACGCTCTTGCAATGTCTTTTGGTCGGTTGCAAAGGATTGCATTCTCGACACATCGGAAACCGGACTCAAAAAATGGATATCGTCGAAAAGCAAATCGGTCTTCGCCAGCGGCAAGAGGTATTCGTTGGCATAAGTTCGTCCCGTATAGAAACCGTCTGGCGACCTCCGAACGTAGTCTGGATTCTGCGCTAAAATGGCTGCATGCCCCAACGAAGTCGTGCACTCCCGAACTGGGACAGCCAGCGTCCGATCATGCCAATCGAGCATGCGATGAGCCACGCGCCCCGCCTCAAAGATCGAGACAAAGTAACCGAGAAAGCGAGCGTATATGGCAGCTTCGATGCCGACAGGCCCGCCACCGAGAATAGCAATGGTTGCGGGCGCGTCTACTTCGGGATCCCAGTCTAATTCCATCATGGCAATGGAATATCTTCTAGCGCGAATTTGATTGTCTGTTCCACGAGGGTCGCGGGTGCACGAAATACAAACTTGTATCCGTCTAAGCCCTTTTCCACATCAAACAAGTAGGAGAGCCCGATTTCATTATTGGTCATTCGTGTGGTCGACCAACCGACATGTTCCACTCTTTTGTTCGATGGATCTAACAAGTAGGCTTCGTTGATGTTCGACCAACCTCGAAAGGACTCCGCAGAATTCTGTTCGCTCTTCAACGACACTCCCACCAGGACTTCGTATATGTCGCGATTCTTTCGAGCTTTTTCCAGAACCACGACAAGGTTACCAACGGATGCTTTTTGTTTGTTGGCGTTCATTAAATCGTTGAACTCAAGTTTTGCAAGTTTACCTGGGACAGCTACAAAGACATCTCCGGTCCATCGAAGAATTTTTTTGGCGTCTTGCGTCGGCAACTCGAAACCCAAAGCGACATCCAACTGCGAGCCACCCGAAGGCACAAACTCCGTTTCTTGAGACTCCGTTTTCGGCTGAAGTACTTGTCCGTTATCGCAATGAATCTTCATGGACTCCAATGGAAATCGGACGTAAACGGGTGTTAGTCTCGGTTCCCACGACAATTGCAACTGGATTTGCGTGGCGCGCCGTAGTGGGTCATGCAGCGGAAGTATCTTTTGCACTTCCAATGGCTCGACGCGAAATACTCCTGAATAACCAGCAGCCGCAATTCTAAGAGGTGCTTCCTTGGCTCGCGGGCGGAGCTGCATGCGCTCACCATCCCCAACCGCGACCGTGAGTTCAAGTTGGTCTAATAGCTCATCAAAAGCTTCCCAAAAAGGGGTCTCCTCAAAGTCGGTCACGACCCTGCGATCTAGATTGGGAACTTCTTCGACCGAAATTGCATTTCCTGTTTTGGATGCAATTTGCATGATCGCCTCCTTGCCGGTCATGTTTCCTTGCAGCGTGACAAGTGATGCTTGCGACAACTGTTTCATCTCAAGCTGTTCGAGTGATGTTCGAATTCGATCGATGCGCATTCGCCATTCATCCGATGAAGTTGCCGTGACCGCAGGGAGCAAATCGAGGATGGCTGGTCCGTGTTCCAACAGTTTTGATTCCGCTGCATCGCGTACCGCCTTGCGGTCTGAGTCCAGTTCTTCAGCCAACTTGGCGACATTGAGTTCCAATTCCTGGGCAATCTTGCGAGTCTCGCCATCCTTGTTTTTGTTCGAATCCGGCTGCTGACCCTCAATATTCCAGCATACGAAAGAGATCATGTAAAAC
>JBEBHM010001264.1:0-1709 GCA_040080875.1 Pirellula sp. | reverse complement strand
CATACACTGACAAATTCAAATGCCTAAAGAAAAACAAGGGTGCTGCTCGATTGGATGCACGGCAATCCTGGTCCTCTTGATTTCCGTGGCGGTAGGATACAAATTCCTCATCGAGCCGCGTTTAGATCGTGGACTTCTGAATGAAGCTATTCAAATAAATGCCGCTCTGGAAAAGCAACAGCAGGTTGTCGATGAAGAGTTCAAAAACTACGTCGACTCCCACATCGCAACAGTCGCAAAAACTACCCAGTTCCTCGAAGGCTTCACGGGTCTCAACGCTAGGCGAGACCACGCCGCCCAGACGCCACTTTTGGCTAAAGTGACATTGCTTACCCCCGAGGAGCACCGCATTCTCGTGTTGCGCTGGCGCTCTCCTAGCCCAAACTTTTAGGGATGAGGTTATCAAGCGGAACGATGGAACGCTTGCCGAGCGGGCACAGAGCGTTCTCGATGGTTATAGTTGGGATGGCATTCTAAGCTCCGCTGTGAATGAGTCTCGCTGGGTTGAGGAACTTAAAGTGGAAATGCAACCTCTATTTGATGGTGGGGATTTTCCGGTATTTAGACCAACCGATAAAGCGATTACGGGAACCCGTGCGATTATTAATCGAGTAATTGAGGACGATATTGCTTATGATTTGAAACGCTTGCGGGGGTTTAGGCTTTCTACCCAATGGTGGGACTACTTTAATTGGTCAACTGCACAGGAATATCCAGTCGTTTCGCAGCAAAGTCTTGCACCATTCTTGGTCAACTCTACTCGTTTGCTCGCAAAAGCTCGAATTGCAGAGGGGCTAAGTTCTGAGGCGCAAAACTTCATTGCTGATCATATGGGCTATGCGCGCATTAAGGCTTTCCGCGACAGGTTTGTGGGTCTAATTGATCAGAGCAACATTCTTATTGAGAAGATTAAGAATGGTGGCGAGGCAACGCAATACAGCAAGGATGCCTTTGCGAAAGAGGTGTGTGACGAAGTAAGCTTTTCTGCGTATTCGGATTCTCTCGAATCAGTGATGGAATTCCGCCTTCGCGAATCGTTTAATGAAATGGCAAGTATTGCCGAGCATTCACTGCGGATATCCGGCATCCCTTCCCAGGAGAGGGCGATCGAGTTGCCTCCCGGGCTAAAAGAAATCCTCGAAGGCGACAAGGGCACAGTCATCGACAATTGGCTGATTGCTGCCGATCTTGGAAATGTTGTCGCTGTGGGATTGGAAGTCGCAGGGATACTTTGTATGCCTGAGACAGGCGGGTTATCGATTTTGCTGACCTTCATCGGTATCGCTTATGATCTCGGTTCTGGCTATTGGCATTTTGTCGTCAATCCGGACAAAGAGAGGGAGGCAGTGTTGGAATTGTGTGAAAAACTTCAACCGCTATTTGGGAGTAGGCTTTTGACAGGACCCGATGGTCTTTTTCAGAAAGCCTTTTGTGAGGTGGATGAACACCTTAAATCCAATAGGTAGCTCTTTATCTTCTCTATGAGAACTAAAATATTTACTTTAACTCGCTGTGTCCTTGTTACTATTTGTTTGACACTGGGGACGACAGAATTGCATGCTGGCAAGGGTGAGGTGATTACTGGGGGAATAGAGGAGATTCTCGCATGGTTTGGGAAAAGGGCACCGCAGGAGTCCAAGGCAGTTCGTGAGGCGCTTGAGCATCTTCCTAGCGGTGCAACGGACGATGTCGTACGTCTCTTCCGCGCA
>JBEBHM010000497.1:0-6658 GCA_040080875.1 Pirellula sp. | reverse complement strand
TCGCTCGTGCAACCGAATTGCAAGCGGTGGTCTTTCAACACTCGTGGCTTAAGGTCAACGGTAACCTTGCGGGGGAATCGACGCCTATGGATGTCGCGGCGCTCGCGGCGCGTCATCCAAATGCCAAATTGATATGCGGCCACGCTGGAGGTGACTGGGAACAAGGCATTCGTGCAGTTCGTTCGTTTCGCAACGTCGCGATTGAGCTTGCAGGAGGCGATCCAATCTCTGGCTTTACGGAAATGGCGTTGCGTGAACTCGGCGCAGAACGCATCGTTTTTGGAAGCGATGCGCCGGGCCGTTCGTTTGCAACGCAGCTTGCCAAAGTAGAAGGTGCGGGGATGGGCGAAGACGCTAAGCGCATGGTACTCTCAGGAAACTTGAAACGCATGCTTGCACCAATATTAACTGCCAAGGGTATTGCGGTATGAGTGAAGCGATCATCGATACGAATGTAAATATCTCGCGATGGCCCACGCGTCGCATCCGAGAAGACGAGCCGGCTCAACTGGTGACAAAGCTACGATCGCATGGCGTCGTCGAAACGTGGGCTGGGAGCTTGGATGGATTGCTTCACAAGGATATCGGGGCCGTCAACGCAAGGCTGACGGAAATATGTGATTCGATCAAAGATATTCGAATGCGACCTTTTGGTTCCATCAATCCGATGCTTCCCGATTGGGAAGAGGACCTGCGCCGATGCGCGATCGTGCATAAAATGCGAGGGATTCGGCTGCATCCCAACTACCATGGCTACAAGCTGGATAGCGATGTCTTCAAGAAACTCTTGCAACAAGCGACCGACTACCGAATGGTCGTTTCATTGGCGGTCCAAATGGAGGATGAACGCATGATGCACCCGCTCATGCGTGTTCGCCCAGTGGATATGACACCGCTTGCCGAAATCGTCCCGGCTGTAAAGGGATTGAAATTGCTAGTCCATAATGCGCCCAAATCCATGTTGGGATCAGCACGACAATGGATGAATCTGGGCGAGGTCTATTTGGACACTGCAATGCTAGAGGGGATGAACGCTTTGGAGGATATTCTAAAAGACATTCCTTTGGAACGTTTGGTTTTCGGTTCCCATGCCCCGTTGTATTACTTCGAGGCAAACAAACTCAAGCTGAAAGAATCGTTGTTGCATAGTGCGAGATTGCAAGCGATTCAACTCGGTAATGCACAGCGACTCTTAGGCTAACCCCTTTTTCTGAAATGGATGATCCAAAATGGAAAATCACTTGCCCATCCATCGCCGCGACTTTTTGATCGCGTCTTCGACACTGGCAGCCTCCGCGGCAGTCACAGACACCGCATTGCATGCGTCCGCGACAACCACGGGATCGGAGCTTGCGATCCATGGGGGACCCAAAGCATTGAAATCACCGGTTCCGAAATTTGCCCGATGGGGTGATCCAGAGCGCCGGCGATTGGAGAGCATGATCGGCCAAGACACGCTTTTTTACTGGCGAGGGCCACAGACTACTGCGTTAATCGAACGCTTCCAGAAAATTTGCCCGACGAAATATGTGATGACTTGTTCGTCCGGCACGGCGGCCCTGCATATTGCAGTTGCATCATCCGGTCTGAAGCCGGGAGACGAGGTGATCACCAGTCCCATCACGGATATCGGGACTGTGATCGGTGCCGTGTATCAGCAAGCGGTGCCCGTCTTTGCTGACCTTATTCCAAATACGTACAACTTGGACCCCGCAGATGTCGAACGAAAGATCACTCCCAAGACCAAGGCCATCATCGCCGTTCATCTTGGGGGCAACCCGTGCGACATGGAGCGGCTTCGAGCTATTGCGGACAAGCATCAGCTCGTACTGATCGAGGATTGCGCTCAAGCGTGGGGTACTCTCTATCGAGGAAAACCGATCGGCACATTGGGGCATATTGCTTGCTTCTCATTGCAACAATCCAAGCAAGTGACTTGCGGGGATGGAGGTGTTGTCGCATCCAACGACGATCGCTTTGGTCCGCTCCTACAGCGATTTGGCGACAAAGGTTTTGATCGACTCGGTACGAGTGGGCTCTTTGAATCGTTTGCTCCCAACTATCGAATGAGTGAACCGCAAGCTGCCGTAGCCGCAGCCCAGTTGGATCGTGTCGAAGAGATCGCCAGCAAACGATCGAGTGCAGGCAACTTGTTGAATGAAAAACTTCGAGGCATTCACGGCATCGAACCGCACCATGTGGATGCTGACGATCGATGTACGTATTGGTTGAGCATGTTTCGAATCCAGCCAAGTCGATTTCGATGCAATCGAGCTGAGTTTGTAAAAGCTTTGGTCGCAGAGGGTGTGGCCGCATCGGCTGGTTATATTCCTGTACCGCTTTACGGCAACCCCGTTTTTCAGCAACACGGTTTTTTCGGGGGCCATTGGCCAGTCAAAGAGTTTGGGCTAACCTCGATGGACTATTCGAAAGTAAAGTGTGCAGAAGCAGAGTCCATTTTAAATTCGGGGATTCGTCTGGTCGTCAACGAAGCCATGATGGAGGACTATATTCTGGGAGCGGCTGAGGCCGTAAAGAAAGTGGCCACACACTTTGCTATTTAATTCAGAGATGCGCTCTTCGATGTTACAATAGTTACCGACTATCGCATCTAGTTCGAAAAGCATTCCTACATGACCAGTATCCCTACCGATCCCAATTCCTCCACACCTGACGGTCAACTTTCTGAGGAAATAGAAATCGACCGGACCAGCGGATTTGATTCGCTTCCGAATGCCGACGAAACCAGTGCTTTTGACTCGAAAACGAAATCGTCGAAATCGGGCGACGGTTCTAAAAACAAGTCGCCACGCAAGGTCGGTGGTTATGCATTAGGCGATCTGCTAGGACAAGGGGGCATGGGGCGCGTGTTTCGTGCGGACGATTCGACTGGCCGATCCGTCGCGCTCAAACTGCTATCGCCCGATCTAGCTCGGTCGCCAGAAGCGTTGGCGAGGTTCAAACAGGAAGGGCTCATAGCTAGCCAAATCAATCATCCCCATTGCGTCTTTGTTCATCGAGTCGACGACGATTCGGGAACACCGTTTATCGCCATGGAGCTGATGACCGGCAAGACTCTCAAAGACATCGTCCAAGAGCGTGGACCGTTGAATTGCCAAGATGCGATCAGGCTAATTTTGCAGTGCATCGACGGTCTCATTGAGGCACACTCGCTGGGCATGATCCATCGCGATATCAAACCAGCTAATTGCTATTTAGACGACGATGGAAACGTCAAAATCGGCGACTTCGGTTTGGCCAGGTCGCTCATATCCGATTCGGATTTAACGCAAACCGGTGCGTTTCTCGGTACGCCCTTGTTCGCTTCCCCAGAACAGCTGCTCGGGCAATCGATCGACGCGCGGTCGGACATCTATTCATTGACGGCAACATTGTATTATCTGCTCGCTGGAAAAGCACCTTTCGAATCACCGCACGCTGCCCAAGTGATCGCCCGGATCGCTTCGTCCGATCCACCCAGCTTTAAATCCGCTGGCGTAGAAGTACCTCCCAACGTCGAACAAATCGTCATGAAGGGGCTATCTCGCGAAGCGTCCAAGCGATATGCGTCGTTTGTCCAAATGCGAAACGACTTGCAGGCAACTATCGAGCCGAAAATGGAACCCGCAACCCTCATCCGGAGAAGCATCGCTTGGATCGCAGACTATTCGCTGCTCACCTCTCTCATCGCCGTGCTCTTATTGGCTTTCTTTCCTCCCAAGCAATTGGAAACCAAGCCGATATGGGCAAACGTGATAGCCGCGATCTTTGTTTTTTGCTACTACCTACTTTCAGAGTATTTTTTCGGTACCAGCATGGGAAAAGCCGCCATGCGAATTTCGGTCGTCGATCACAAAACCGGGGCAAGGCCTTCTTTCTTGCGCGTGCTTGGCCGAGTCATGGGTTATGTGACTGTATCAAGCCTATTGTTTATCGCGATTAAGTTCTCGTTTCGAGTCTCCCATCCTGGCTGGGAAGGCATCCTGGCCATTATTGCATTCAGCCTAAACGTGCTGTTGCTTTACTCTACTTGGAGAGCCACTGGCAAGCGTCAACTTTTCCACGATTGGATCAGCGGAACGGAATGTCGGGCCAGGTTGGGACAGCGCACTGCCGTCAAGTCACAACTACAATTGCCCGAATGGAGTTTGCCCACATCGCCAGGACATACGGGCCAACATCCGTCCATGCTTGGTCGTTTTGCGATCACAGGCGTTATTCAAACGAGCAACGCAACAGCTCAGGCAGAGTGGTTGGCCGGGCGGGATCTGCAGCTCGAAAGGACTATTTGGATTGCTTGCCTAAAGGACAAGTCGATAGAATTCGAGGAAATCCAAAAACAGAAGCCCAAGTCGACCCGACTGCGCTTCATCGAGGAGGGAGCCGAACCGCAGTGTCGATGGTTTGCTTATGCTGCACCCGAAGGTATTCCGTTAGGCAAGTGCACGTCGAACGGAGTTCAATTTCCGTGGCCCGTCACAAGATCGATACTGGGTGAGATTGCAAGCGCGTCGGAATCGGGAGTCTCTGATTCCACGTGGTTCCGTGCGGGCAGTTGTCGCACGTGGATCGATCAGTCTGGGCGCCTTGCCTTCGTCGATTTCGACCATGCCGAAGGACTCGGCACGCAACCAAATGACGCCCGACAGAAGGGCAACGGAAGTTCATTGGGATTGATTCAACAAGTTGCAAAACTTGGACTGCCAGCCAGCCACCGATTTCGTCGCAAGGATGAGCAATCGACGTTCAGGGCGCCGGCGCCCGATCTGGATGGTTTGCCTCCGTTGAGAGCCACAACCTTGCTTGAGTCGATTGTTGCAACGAAGTATGCCCCGACACCAACCGGCCTTCTGCAGGACTTGGACAAGATCGACAAGAAATCGCATGAAGTCAGCGGGAGCATTCGATTCTTGGCCTCTGTGATTTCAATTGGGTTAATGTCACCGTTTTTCTTTTTCGCAATGATCATGTTGGTGATTCCCTCAGTGATGTTGATTACCGACGGTCTATCTCGCGAGGTTAGAATGCTGAAATCGCTTGCCGCATTTTCGGAGTACCCCGATCAATATGTTGCCAATTGGGAACTCGTCAATGTGGAGGAGCGAAAGAAGTGGTTAGACATTGACCGAAAGTCGGAAATCGCTGGTGCACTCGCGACGCAGTCCGAACGGTTAAAGACGGCTATCGACCGCGTCGGAGCGTTCGAACAGTTCATTCTCAAGAGTATTCCGTCGCGAGTAAAGTCGTTGGAGAATCCTGCCATCTACGGAGTAAATCCACAGGCCGAAAAGCTAAAATCCAACAGCGACGAACAAGACGAGAAAGGTTCCCGGCTCAAGTTTAATGCGGGACCGATGAATATCGTGGAAGTGAATTTCGGGAACGAAAAAATCGATGAAGCTCTCATGCGTGCGATTCTTCAGAGCGTTGACCGAAGCCGCGATAGCCCGAGTTCTCAACGTGAGTTTCCAGATGCCTTGATCGTTGGCATTGGCCTGCTGGTGTGCATCGTTTGGACGACGCTGACTCTTGGCGGAGTCACTCAGTATTTTGTTGGGACGTGCGTTGTGAAGCGTGATGGAAGGCGTCTTGGGTTCCTTCGAAGCTTTTGGCGTTCAAGCATTCTATATGCGCCTCTTTTGCTGGTTGCCATGACGGTCGCTTATTGCAACTGGCGCGGATTCGACTTTCTTTGGTGGGGCACTCAGGTTAAGCGAATGTTTTGCATGATTCCAATTGCGTTTCTGGCAACGACTCTCCTATGGCCTCGTCGCACTCCGCTGGACGTATTGTCGGGCACTGCCGTGGTCCCTCGCTAAGCGGCATCGATCCGAATGATTCCTTCGATTCAATGTTCCGATCGCCTTGTAATTCAAGGCAGTTGGTCAGCTAGTTCCAATCGAAAGTAGTGGGGGGCGGCCAGCAATGGCCGTCCCGGCCGCGATTCTCTTAAAGAATCAATGATGTGCTGACGAGGCGGCACGTAAGAACGGTCCGATGCTTGGTCTCTCTGCAGGTCCGGTGCTCTGGACCATTCCGGAAATTTTCGAATTCTGTGTGCGTAATGAGTGCGGTTCGCGATGACTCTTGTAAGGGGATTCTTGCTAGTTCGAACGTAACTGTGCGGTCAGCGAGGAAGACACCCTTGTTTTGAGCTCTAAACCGGATTATCCCGGCGCATTCCGTGCCCCTAAATTTCCGATCCCGATACGCAAGGAGACCTTTCAATGGCGACCCAACGCAGTGCAAATAGAAGCCCCAAATCTCGTACCTCGAAAGCTAAACGTCGGGGCTCTGGCAAAACGTCGTGTCGCCTTGCATTTGAACGCCTTGAAAAGCGGGAGATGTTGGCGTTGATCGTATGGGACAATCGGGCGCAGTTCAGTGGTTTTGGCGAGGACACAGCAGCGGCTCGAGCCATCATCGATCAAGCCATTGTTGACTGGTCGATTACAATTGATAGTTTCAATTACCGCAACGTCGGAAAAAGCGGATGGGCACCACATTCTTACTACGTATTCAATGTAGGCGTTGCCGATTTGCCGACCGGCAGACTTGGGGAGGCCAAACCCATTGGAATCGATAAAGATGGCAAGCCGTTTTCTGGTTTAATGACCCTTGACGCTGACGCGTCGAACGGGGAGTGGTATTTCGATCC
>JBEBHM010000496.1:0-6665 GCA_040080875.1 Pirellula sp. | reverse complement strand
TGGCCTACATGCCGTTTTACACAGCCCCATTGTTACAGGGTGCGGGTAGAGTCACAGGCACCTTGACCGGCAAAGCAGTAGCCGAAAAACAAGCGCCGAAAGTCCCTGTCGCATTGCAAAGATAGACTTCGCGACGGAGAAACGGACGTATATTGGACGCAACCGACAAAAGTACGCGACATTCCAATAGTGATTTGCTACAAGCCCGCAGCGCAAGCAAGTGACTGTTCCGCTTCCCTTGCTTGCGCTCTTGCGCTACGGGCTTGTTTTGTCGGTCGTGTCAGATTGACGTCCGGGTCTTGTGCAACGAGAATAAGCACGCCTTGCACCCGTCGTCGAACCACTCCTGTACCTGGAGAGTTGAAACTTCATGAGACGAACTTTGATTGCAGCATCGTTGATTTCATTGACGATGTTATCGATTGCCGGTGCTCGCTGGCAGCAGGGCTTTCGAGAACAGGGCTTTCGAGAACAGGGCTTTCGAGAACAGAGAACTCCGGATCGCAGCGAGTTCCCGGTCTGGCAAAATGATCCACATTTTCAATCGGATGTTTTTGTCTTTGCAAGGATAAAATACTCGTCAATGTACGGTGGACGAGGGAATCGATGGGAGAACGATTTTCCGGATAGCGATTGGAATTTTTCGTATCGCCTTCAGCAGCTATCAAGCATGAAAGTCCACCCGAACGGTCGAGTTCTCGAATTGACCGATCCAGACTTGTTTGATTTCCCATTCCTGTTCATGAATGGAGTTGGGTCGCTTCAATTCAGCAAGGAGGAAGCCGAGGCGCTGCGAAGGCATTTGCTCAACGGAGGCTTTATCATGGTGGACGACTTTTGGGGCGAAGAAGAGTTGGAGAACATGAAAGACCAAATGCGGCTCGTGTTTCCAGGCCGAGAACCAAAATTGCTTTCCCTCGCACATCCCCTTTTTCACATCGTTTACGACATGAAAGAGATTCCGCAGGTGCCCGATATTCGCACTTGGAGATCGGGATCGATGTATGAGTTCAACCATCGTGGTTCTCCAGGGGACATGAAACCCCATTTTCTTGCCTACGTCGATGACAACGACAGAATCGTAGCTTTACTTTGTCACAACAACGACCTCGGTGACGGTTGGGAGCGAGAAGGAGCCAACGAAGACTACTTCGAAACATTCTCCGTCCCGTTTTCCTATCCCATGGGCATCAACATCATTACTTATGCCATGACCAACTGAAGTATCCTTCGCAACGGATGAGGAACTGACCATTTCGACGACCCATTCTGGACTCCCTTCCAGTTCGACATAGCCGCCAAGTTGCCCGCGAACCAATTTCACTTTGCCCTGACGAATGGATTCGAACGTTACGAATACAGCATCCGGTTCCGATGATAAATCGGCGAGTGCATGGCGTCGATCACAACATGGGCCGAAAACCGTGGGCTAGCGCCCCTCGGCTAATCAGCCGGAACGCGCTAGCGTCCGGTTTGGTCCGACTTATGATCGACGCCAGATTCATCAAGGACCCTATGTCCCTTACTCCTTTCTTTCAATGCGAACGATCTCGGACTCCTTGCCATCCGCGAATTTCAATTGGATGACAGCAAACTTGGCAGTAGCCGGAATCACTTCATAGTATTCCTGGCTGTTGTCTTCACTTAATGGGGCCTTGGGTACCTTCTTGATTCTTTGAGGTGTCTCCGAGTCGACACCATAATGAACCTGGCTCAATACCGATCGGCCCGAATGAAAAACGTCAAAAAAAAGCCGATCCTGGGCAAGCCTAAGCCAGCCAGATTTCGTTTGCTCGATCGACTGACGTTCCCATTTTATGGTTTGCTCTTGAGCGTCAAAGGGAATACTAAATGGTCCACGCATTTGACCTTTCAAATCTACATAACGAAAATGAAGCAGCGTCTTGGTGACGTCTTTTGAAATATCAAACGACTTCTTCGGGACCGTCTGACCGGTTGCGGGATCGATACCAGGGAGTTTTCCTGTCGATTGAAATTCGCCCGTTTCGCCGACTCGAAAAAAAATCTCCTTGGCTGGCTCCGCGACCTCGATCAAGGCTAGCCAGTGGTCCGCCAACTTCATCGCAAGAGTCAGCGAGATGGGATGATCTACCATCTCTTGATCGATCAGTTCCAATGCCTTGAGTCTCGACTCTGCGCGACTTACAAGGGTTGCAGCTTCCGATGGATCGAGATAGTACTTCAGCAGACCACCCTGTTTGTGTTTGGCCAAAAAAAATTTCAGGTACCCCAACTCCTGAGTGGACTCAAGAAATGTTTGACGAACACCAGGGCTAGTCGAATACAAATTGCCAAGCGCGTACCAAGCGGGTGCGAAATCTTCATGGAGCGAAGCCATCGATTTGAGTACTTCGATGCGCGCCTCGGTTTCTAATAGATTGGCTTCCGCAAATTGCCTGGACAAAAACGAGCGATTTCCAGGTAGACTTTTGTAGATCTCACGTGCAGAGGCTATCCCCTCCTGCAACTTAAGCGATTCAATGAATTTCAAATGGGGATCGATGTAGTCTTGATCCGCTTCAAAATAAGCCAAAAAAGATTGACGGGCCGTACGCGCATTTCCCTGCATTCCGTAGACGATCGCATTGTAGTAATGTTCGCCAGGCGTCTGCGGATTGTTGACAAGCTTGTTGCCTAGTGGGCCATCCAATCGCTTGATGAGTTCATCGAATGATTGTGCGATTCGACGAGTATTTTCTTCCACCTTTTGATTGCTGGATTCGATCAACTGGGTGGATTGTGAAATTTGTTGGGTGGATCGATCGATGGACGAGGCAATCGTTGATAACTGATCAGCTGGTGTTCCGGCAGGTTGTGATGTCGCTAAATCTTTCGCTGCAACGTCCGTTGAAGTTGGACTTGATTGGGAATTGCCCTCAACCAATTCAGGTTTGCCATTTTGAATGGTGCCATCCTTCGATAAATCTAACGGAACTTTCCTCGTTACAAAAAACGGACTTGCAACCAGCGTCGCAATACCTACCACACTCGCAATCACCATCGCTTTGCGGGAAAATATAGTACTCGCTGGGCCTCGTGGTCGGATGGGCGAAACAACCTCATTTGCGTTCGGATCGGCAAGCGCCAGTAGATTTGAACCAACCGACCAATCGGCCAATGCTTCACCAACTTCTTTGGGTTCCGAATATCGCTCGCTAGGTGATTTGGCCATCATCTTTTCGACGATTCGGACAAGTTCATTCGGAACATCCGATCGAATCGATTTCAATGAGACTGGTTGTTTTTCGGCATGCGCAACCAGTTTAGAGGTCGTCGTTGAATACTGTTGTCCATCGAACGGAGCCTTGCCTGCCAACAGCGCATAGAGCGTACAGCCCAAACTGTAAATGTCTGCTCGGATATCGACTCGATGGCAATAATTGATCTGTTCGGGAGCGATATAGTCCGGAGTACCCATAATGGAGTTGGCAGCCGTTATCGCAGTCGCCTTGCCATCTCGATCGCGCAGCATGGCGAGCCCAAGGTCGAGTATTTTGATATCCCCTTTTTTCGTCAAGAATAGGTTGGAGGGCTTGATATCACGATGAACCAATCCGCACTCGAGCACATGCTGGAGACCAAGCGACGCTTGCCGAACGATTTCCGATGCATCTGCGATCCTTAGGATACTATCCCTCTTGTGTATAGCGTTTACATCCGTGCCCTCAACATATTGCATAGCGATGTACGCGACCCCGTCAGCGTCGCCAGCGTCGGTCGCAAGCACAATATTGGGATGCTCTAGCCTACCAATTGCCGCCATCTCGCGACGAAATCGTTCTAATCGCTCAGGTGAATCGGACAATTCTTGCGGCAACACCTTGATTGCGACCAAGCGTTGCAAATTGATATGCTTGGCTAAGTATACGGCTCCCATTCCTCCGCGGCCCAACTCGCGCAGCAGCTTGTACGGACCTATCGTCCCCAAATCAATTTCTGCCTCATCGGAATCTGGGGGCTCAACTCGTTGCACCGTGGCGAACGTAGATTCTTCTAGCGGATCAGTTTTGTCAGTCATGACCCGATTGTAATAACCAAACATGGCTGCCGCAAAGCCCTTTCAAGAACTGCCGTGGTCTCTAAGGTCCAATATTCGAGGGCAAAAGTGCAGTCAAACGATCGAATGGAAAGTGAGACTCGCCTAATTGCGAGTGACCCGCAACAGGTACATGCCGGATTCTTCAGCAACCCACTCGATCGCGGCAAAAAAACCTTCAGAATCGTCATTGCCGACTACAGGCGTTCCGTCCGGAGAAAGCAACACCAAGATCGAATCGGATACTTCACCGCTTGGTCTATCGGTCGCAATTGCAATGGTTTGTCCAACGTCGTCCAGTCGAAAGCTCTGGGCTAAGTAGCTTGCCTGCTAAGAGGAATATCCGCTTGCACGCAGTGTTTGTCGAAGGCGTGTCCAGCGCATGCGGATGAAGGCTGGTTCGCGGTCGAGTATTCGCGCAGTCTCAACGGAACTGTGACCATCGAGCTTTAATCGAACGAGTTGACGATCGAATTCGTTGAGCTGCGATAGAAACTGACTTAGTAAGTCGGCGGCAGATACGATTCGCGATGCAGTAGGATCGGAACTGGCTCGGCGGTCGACCGGTATGCCCTCGTTGTCGTAATTCAATTCGAAATGGCTGGAAGGCATCTGTTTGAGCTTACGCCAATGGCGTGCCACTTTTCGTTGTACCATGACGACGGCCAACGCCACCAATTGTTGCGGTGACGCGAATTGATACTTTTCGTTGCGAAGGCCGACGAGAAGGCTGCGATGAACCGATTGGACGATATCCATCGAATCGAGCACCGATCGCATTTGACTGCCGAGTCGGATTCGGACGCTCCGAAGAACCGTTCGTTCATAGCGTTGGACGAGTTCCGAGGCGGCCGGTTCGTCGCCTTGGCGGACGCGCTCGAGCAGATCCGCGAAATCATCGTCGGATTGGCTTGTAACGTGCTCGATGTCCATGTGGTTGCAACTGGATGGGATAAAGAGTAATTTGGAATTTTTAGTGTACCTTGAGTGTATCATCGGCGACAATGATTCAACCTGAAAACAACCAAGTAAATGCGACATCCTCCCCTTCGCTACTATCGGGAGACGAACTCGTTCAGCAATTGTGCGAGTCGCTTGAACTTCGCATTCTTGCGGGCGAGAACGTGCGAAGCGAGGCATTTCTTTCCGAGTTTCCCGCGATAGCTAACGATCCAGAACAGGCAATGGATCTGATATATACCGAATTTGTTGCGCGAACGGAAATGGGCGAACTACCCTGCGCAGATGAATTCTTCGTTCGGTTTCCGCATTGGCGAAACCAACTTCAGCGGCAGTTTCAGCTTGCCGAAGCCCTCGACAATTCGCCAATGTATATTCGGGCCAACGAATCGTTAAACGAGAATAGCCAAGGATTATCGAATGTCGGAATGGACCGAAGGTTTCGAATTGGAAAACTGCTTGCGCGCGGTGGCATCGGGCAAGTGATGCACGCCACGGATATGGAGCTACATCGCGAAGTCGCCGTCAAGGAAATTCTGCCCCACCTTGCACAGAACCTCGACGTCCGCGAGCGGTTTTTGCGAGAAGCCGAGATTACGGGGCGTTTGGAACATCCAGGCGTGGTACCGGTCTACGGCCTTGGACGCGATAATCAACACCGACCGTTCTATGCCATGCGGCTGGTGCGAGGCGAGAGTTTTCAAGAAGCAATTAATGCGTTTCATGAGAAATACGCCGATCGTCGCCGATTCCATTCAATCGAATTTCAAAAATTGCTTCGCAGGTTCTTAAGTGTATGCGAGACGATCAGCTACGCGCACAGTCGTGGAGTGATACACCGGGATCTCAAGCCGCATAACGTCATGCTCGGTCCGTTTGGCGAAACGTTGGTGGTCGATTGGGGACTGGCCAAAGTCATCCAACTACCTCCGATACACGTCGAAACCAATACCGAGAATCCCGCTGTCAAGAACGTAAACGAGGCAAGCGAAATTCCACTAGATCCGACCGATCCGACGACGAGCAGTGCCAACTGGTCCGTCGACCTGACGCAAACCGCAGGAGCGCTCATTGGTTCGCCCGCGTTCATGAGCCCAGAACAGGCGTGCGGCGAGTCGCACGTTGTGGGGCCGGCCAGCGATATCTACAGTTTGGGTGCGACGCTCCATTGCCTGCTTACCGGCAAATCTAGGTTCGGCGACTCCGATGTCGATGAGACGCTCAGGCAATTGCGTGCCGGAAACTTTGCTCGACCTCGCGACCTCAATCGCCATGTCCCTCGAGCGTTGGAAGCTATTTGCCTAAAAGCGCTTTCCCAAGAACCTCCCGATCGATATAGCTCGCCCTCGGCTTTAGCCAGCGACATCGAGCATTGGTTGGCCGATGAACCGGTCTCAATTTACCGTGAACCGGTCGTCAAACGCGCTGGGCGTTGGGTGCGACGAAACAGAACACCGGCGATTCTCGGCTTAATTGCTTTGATTTTGGTCAGCGCGATTTCGACCCTTGCGGCGTTTCGGATCAACGGCGAACGGCTTCGCGCGGATCGCGAGCGAATCGAAGCTCGACGCGTTTCGGCCCGCTTGGCATTCGATCGCGGCTATCAATTGACCGAACAGCACGAGTACGGACAAGGTTTGATGTGGTT
>JBEBHM010001263.1:0-1716 GCA_040080875.1 Pirellula sp. | reverse complement strand
GATACTTTGCTTGTGGCTGCTCGCAACGGAGATGCCAACGCCATGGGTATTGTGTTCGAACATTTTCGACCGTTCTTGTTGCAGATTGCTAACGAAGAATTGGATCCGCGATTGCGACAAAAGGCCGGTGGCTCGGATCTCGTCCAAAAAACGTTTCTAGAAGCGGGCATGTCGATTCAAAAATTCGAAGGCGATACGCCGGAATCTATCTCGGCCTGGTTGCGCCAAATACTTCTAAACAACATTTTGAGCCATCGACGTACCTACTTGACCCAAAAACGGAACATTCAACGTGAGGTCCTTTTGACTGGCGATGGATCATCGGCCATGCGTTTGGAGGAAATGATTGCCTCCCAATCGAATGATAGTGACTCGATTCATTCCCACGAGTCGCGAGAAATCGTTGCACATGCTTTTTCGAGCTTGGCCGAGGCACATCAACAGATCATTCGGTATCGTAGCGAACAACAGTTGCCATTTTTAGAGATCGCCGAATTGATGGATCGGACCCCTGAAGCCGCTCGGAAACTTTGGGCGAGGGCAGTCGAAGCTTTCAAGTTGGAAATCGACAAGCGTAAGAGACCATGAACGACGAATCGCTGATCGACGACGATTTCTCAAGACTCCTCGACGAGTACGATCTGGCTTACAAACGGAATGAACTTGACGATTTTTGGGGACGCAACTCAGTTGCAAGCGATCTGAAAGAACGAGTCGAAACAGCTCACGCAGGGCTGCGAACGCTTGAGACATTTCTCGTCAAACAGACACACGAAGAGACTCCTGTTGTACGCGAGTCGAACTTGCTCGGCACATTGCTAAACAAACCGGTTCAGCTCGACCGCTTCGAAGTGAATCGGGAAATTGGGCGGGGCGGATTCGGCATTGTCTACTTGGCGAACGATCCAACGCTAAATCGACAGGTGGCGATCAAGATTCCGCGAATTGAAATGCTCGGAACGAAAACGCTTCAAAATCGTTTTGCCAAGGAAGCCGAGATCGCTGCAGGTTTAGATCATATGCACATCGTTCCTGTATTCGAAGTAGGAACAACGATTGACGGCATCTTCATCGTTTCACTCTATTGTCCCGGAAGAAACTTAGCGCAATGGCTTCTGGAGCACCCCAACGAACTTAATTGCAAACAGATCGTTGAGTTGATGATCTGCCTCACCGAAGCGATGGCCTACTGCCACCACCGCGGTGTTCTGCACAGGGACATCAAGCCAGCCAACGTTTTGCTATTTCCAACACCGTGTGGTTCGTTGCCATTCATGCCAAGACTCAATGATTTCGGATTGGCCAAAGTGCTAGAGTCTAGTATGTCGGATACGGCTAGCAGCGTCCTGTTGGGGACACCACTGTACATGTCTCCTGAACAGGCAAGTTCGCAATTTCATGCTATCAGTCCGGCCACCGATGTCTATTCGCTAGGAACCATTTTGTATGAACTGCTGACGGGCGCGTCGCCCTTTCATGGCGCAGGCATCGCAGAAACCCTCGATCGAATTCGGACGAAAGTGCCGGATGCTCCGCGCTGCATGAATTCCGACATTCCACGTGACCTAGAAACGCTCTGTCTTAAGTGCTTGGCTAAGCAACCTGCCGACCGGTATCCATCGGCTCAAACGCTTCTCAACGACCTCCGAGCTTTTATCGATGGCAAACCGATCAGCGCGAGGCGGTTGACCAAACTAGAACGGCTTGTGCGTTGGT
>JBEBHM010000495.1:0-6674 GCA_040080875.1 Pirellula sp. | reverse complement strand
ATATATAACTAGCATAGCCTGTACTGTGCACAATCTGTGTACAATTAGCACTGTCTGCTTCCAAAAAAAAAAAAAAAATAACATCTAATCGAGTTGGTAAATTCTGCTGATGATGAATGCACGTACACCTGTCAAACTGTGCAAATCAAAGTAGAACTGTTTTGGATTGTGTCTCGCATCAACAATTGTCAGTATTGTTTGGGCCATCAAGAATCCAAGCTCTTGGGTGCGGGTCGCAGCGAAGATCAGATCGCAGGTTTGGATGGCGATTGGTCCGAATTCGAACCGCATCAACGCGCAGCCTTCGCTTTCGCTCGAAAATTTACCTTGGAACCCTTTGCATTCACCGACGATGACATCCTGCGGCTACGTACGCATTTTACTGATTTGCAAATTCTGGAGATGATACTTTCGATGTCAGGCAACAACTCGATCAATCGGTGGAAAGAGGGAGTCGGTGTTCCTCAGCGTCAAGACGAAGGGGGATACTCGCGTATGGCAACTCGCCAAGGCGAACCAGCCGATCCAAAATTGCCGCGAGGTACTTACTTGACTCCGACCTCAAAAAAATATGAAACACATGTAACCAGCATCATCGATCTTACGGGAACGCAACGTCTCGATTCGACCTGCGCTACGGTAGCGAAACGTCCAAAGCTTGAGTCGATGGAGACCGTTACCAAAAAACTAATCGAGTGTCGCACTCGCACCGCTCGATTGCCATTGCTCGCGGACGAGATCGTACGAACCACTCTTCCAGCGGTTGCAAATTCGAGTGGAGACATCCCCAATTGGATCAAGTTATTAGCATACTTCCCAACGGCTGGAGCAAGTCGGTTGGATACCTATACGGCAGCCGAATCAGGTGGGGATCTTTCGCCACTTCTGAAATCACAACTCGCGTGGATTGTTGCTCGCCAGGATCAGGCTTGGTACGCCTTAGGACAATCCATGAGCCGATTAAAGGCGGCCGGGCAGACCGACTCGGATATTGTCAAACTGGACGGTGATTGGAGTACGTTTTCAGTTCGAGAGCAAGCTTTATTTACAATAGCCAAGAATCTTGGGATGTCGCCTGTGATATTGACCGATCGCGAGGTCGCAAACGCGATTGCACATGCCGGTCCGCGGGATACGGTTCAAACGATTAGTTACGTAAACTCGCGGGCCTCGTTCAACCGATTGACCGAATCCGTTGGGTTGCCACTTGAATCACAGTCTGCGAAGAATAGATAAACTTTAGCAATTTATCGTGCCCATTGGAAAAAATAGTAAACCGAAGTGCGCATTTGACGCCAACCGGGGTTGCAACAACTTGGTAAGAATCTCAGAATTTGAATCGCCACGGAGATAATCGGACTGTCCATTCCTGGCGGATTGGAGATCGGCCTGCCCAACCCTCTTCTTTGGGATGGAATCAGGTCATTGACGGACTTTGTTAGTCCGTCGATGAGACTCCTTCAACTCGCCATCGATTGATCGGTCTGCCGGAATCTGGGATTCGAGCCAATTGGACCAAGGACCTTGCTTAATGGTTGAGAACGAGCCGCTTGCTTTTGAGCAACTTAGCATTGGCGATAAATGGACGAGTCCGATGCGTATTATTGCGGAATCGGACCTCGCCGGATTTGCGGACCTCACGGGTGACCATGACCCACTGCATACGGACGCGGACTTTGCTGCTAACGGCCCATTCGGCAGACCTGTAGCTCACGGGCTGCTGGGACTGTCGATCCTGGCGGGGCTTAGTTCCAAGTCACCTGCGGTCCAAACTGCTGCTCTGATTGACATCCGTAGCTGGAGTTTTTCCAAACCGGTCTTTATCGGAGATTCGCTTTACGCTGTAACGGAAGTGATCGATCTTAAAGCTCATGGGCGTCGTTACGGGGAAGTGCATTGGTATCGGCAGCTCTTCAATCAACACGACGAACGTGTCCAAGAAGGGATCATCGTCACTTTGGTAACGAGACGCGTGCCGTTGCCCAACAAAAAGACCGTCGCGACCGGTGGCCCGGCTGCCGTAGGTAGTCGAGAGTCCGAGCAGGCCCGTAAATTGCCAAACAGTGAAGTAGTCGCAACATTCTGAGGTCGGCTAGCGCATCGAGCCGCTTTCGCGGATTAAGATGGGTTAAGCCTTGTACTGCTCGATTCCAAACAGAGGAAGTTCTACACTGATCCCTGGTTTTTAGTCTTGTCGCAGCACTAGCCACCTTTTTTCAATTCAAGGCAACGAAGCTACACCATGCAACACCTCGATCACCTTAAGAATTTAGTCATCATGGCTTCGGCGGACGGGGCTTTGTCCGAACGGGAGATTGCCTTGCTCGTCGATCGATGTAGCGAAATGGGACTACATGAAGCCGATCTCGGAAAGGCCGTTGCTTATGCACTTAGCGACGAAGCGTCCCTGAAGCTCCCTACGGAAAAGAGCGAACAAATCGCCATGCTTTCCGACTTAGTTCGCATCATGGCTGCCGACGGTAAACTCAGTGAAGTCGAAAAGCGGCTTTTCGCATTGGCTGCTGCAAAAATGGGGATTGAACGGAGCGAGTTGGATGGGCTGATCGATCGCTTGGTGGGCAAGACACCGCAGTAAGGCACCGCAGTAAGGCACCGCAGTAAGGCACCGCAGTAAGGCACCGCAGTAAGGCAACGCAGTAAGGCAACCTTACCGCATAGCTGCGTGCGCTGGAATCTCCGTTTCGGAGATGCGGACCTACATGTTCGGTTGAACGTTTCACGAACACGATCTTGTTTCGGTATCGCAAAGTGGGATCACATTGGAGCTCGTTCAGGTTACAATACGCCTATCGGAACGATTAGCTAGCGTCTGCCCGGTCCATTAATCCATACATGCAATCGAAAAAAAGCCCGATCCAGTTTGACGTTGCCAAGTTACTCGACATCGATTTTCCCGACGAGTGTTTGCCGGGAATCGAAGCGAACTTGCAACTGCTTCAATATCATGCCCGAATTCTGGATGCCTATATCGCGCGACTGAATACAGCCGCCTTGGCCACAAGGGTTCCTTGAACATGGATGTGACGAAGAGCTACTCGGCGGTGACTCTCGCAGAGCGAATCCGTCGACGAGAGTTTACTGCCCAATCGGTCGTTGAATCCGTGCTTCAAAACATCGATCGCTACAATTCGCATTACGTTTGTTTTACGCGTGTATTCTCGGAGCAAGCCCTGGCGGATGCGAAAGAGATCGATCGTCGCATTCAATCGGGTTCGGATCCTGGAGTGTTTGCAGGTGTTCCCTTTGGTGCCAAAGACTTGTTTGATATCGCGGGGTATCCGACGACGGCGGGCAGTCGCATTCGGTCCAACGTATACCCTGCAAAGCAGGATGCGGAAGCTGTGGCGCGACTCAAGCGAGCGGGAGCGATCCTGATCGGGACCTTGAACATGGACGAGTTCGCGTACGGCTTCGCGACCGTCAATCCTCATTTTGGCACGACCAAGAATCCGCACGACCTCAAGCGTTTGGCGGGAGGGTCATCCGGCGGCTCCGCCGCCGCAGTAGCATCGGGACTTGTTCCTATCTCGCTCGGTTCGGATACCAACGGTTCGCTTCGTGTTCCAGCCTCACTTTGTGGCGTTTGGTCGATTCGCCCTGCAGACTCCGCCATTCCCATGGACGGTGTCTTCCCGTTCGTTGAAATTCTTGACACGGTTGGTCCATTCGCTCGCAACGTGGCTGATTTGGTAAACGCGTACGAAATCCTCGCGGGTTCGAAGCTCCGACGTGTCGATCAAGCGCCTCGCATCACAAGGCTTGGTGGTTGGTTTGTTCGCAACGCAAGTTCGGATGCACTGCAGGCGGTTGATACGGTGATGAATCATCTAGGCGCTACGACCACAGTTGAACTGATTGAGGCAGAAGCCGCCCGCTCCGCGTCTTTTTTGATTACTGCAGCGCAGGGCGGGGCGTTGCATTTCGATTCGCTCAAAAAACAGGCGATGGGATATGATCCTGCCGTGCGAGACCGATTGCTAGCTGGCAACTTGTTGCCCGTCGGAACTTATCTCAAAGCGCTCGCATTTCGCAAATCTTTTCGCAAAAGAGTCAATGAACTCTTACAGAGATATGACGTGCTCATTGCTGCAGCGACGCCAGTCGTGGCACCAGAGATCGACCAGGCGACCATGATGATCGATGGAAGGCCTGCACCGGCCAGGGCAAATCTTGGGCTCTACACTCAGCCTCTCAGCCTTGCTGGAATACCTGTTGTATCTGCTCCCCTCAATCGACCGAATGAGCTTCCCATTGGACTTCAGTTTGCGACCGCTCCAGGACGAGAAAAAATGGTATTCGAGATGCTGGCCAAACTTGAATACGATGGCGTACTCAAATCAAATCCGCCTCCTGACTGCCTCGCAGGCTAGCTCCATGGCATCATGTCACTCACTTTCTTAAGAACCGGCCTTGGCCGAATACACAGTCCGGCGACTGTTGGCGACGCATCATGGAAAAAACTACAAAACCGTTTGTCAGTCCACAAATTCAAATCTCTGGCCTACTGAACGTTTTGGGAGTCCTTGGCGGCGTTGTATCCTTGCTTGGATTCCTTGGCCGTTTCCATTGGGCTTTGGATCTATTCAGTCACTTCCGAGTGCAATACATCGTTTGCCTGACGTTGCTCGGCGTAGCCATGCTGGTCGCGCGAATTTGGCGTTCAGCCGCGATGGTAATAGGGTTAGTCGTTATCAATCTATGTGTTGTTTTGCCTTACTGCATATGGACTCAATCCAATGGTTCTAAACAAATCGATTCGCCGGTTGTTCGGGCGCTTTTGATCAACGTCAACACCCGGCAGGGAAACCCAGCACGAGTCCAACGATTGGTTCTCGAAATGCAGCCTGATCTCGTTGTCTTGGAAGAAATCAGCGAAGAATGGATGGCCGCGCTACCGCAACTCGTCGCGACTTATCCACACTCGGTGGTTGAGCCACGCGAGGACAACTTTGGCATTGGGCTCTTCAGCAAAGTACCATTGGTCGACACCCAAGTCGCATATGTTGGGTCGGAAGTACCGACGATCATAGCGACTGCGGAGTTTCAACACACACGCATTCGCGTGGTTGCGACCCATCCTTTGCCTCCCATCGGTGGCGAATATTCTGAAAGCCGCAATCGGCAGCTAGCATCCTTGCCGGTGCATCTCAAGTCGGACTTGCCAGTCATCTTGTTGGGCGATCTCAACACAACGCCATGGAACTTCCATTTTCAGAAGTTACTTCGAGAGAGCGGATTGAGAGATAGCTCAGTGGGTCGCGGGCTTCAACCCACGTGGCCTAGCAATGCCTTGGTATTCCGGATACCGCTCGATCATTTCTTGTACTCAGCCCAACTTCAAGTCTTGAGTCGTAGCGTGGGACCGGATGTTGGTTCGGACCATTTCCCATTGCTGGTCGAGTTTATCACCACGCAACCGGTGCAGTCGGAAGGTTAGCGGTTTTTTGGATTAGTACAGTGCCAGTGAAATTTGCATCGGCTAAAAAATCGCGTCGTTGGTTAAGATTCGTCGACGGTATGGATATAGCACCAACCTGAATTTGTTTACAAGCGACCTCGAATATGCGAAACTGTTCACGTGGCTTATGTGGATTTCACGCATGCGTTGGGCTGGAAATTTCGTAATGCGAGCTCGATGCTTGCTGTTTCAATTGCGATCGGCATTGCGATTTCAAGGTTTTGTCAGGCCTGAGTGCCGTCGGTGATGCATGAACACTGGCAGGCGTCCGCTAACTTGACTGAAATCTGAATTGTCATGAGCTTTTTTCAACGATCCTTGTTTGACGAAGAATCGGATTTGGATTTGCTTGACGATTGCTTCGCGAACAACACTATCGCGTTGCGACGAGGCAGAGTATTCGATACGACTCCTCGCAGCTTAGATTCTGCAGGCCTGATTCGCGATGAGCGAATTCAGGGGATGTTGACCGGTGTAGCTGTTGGGGATTCGCTTGGTCATTCCACCGAATGGAAATTCGACCCAAGCTCTCGACATCAACGCTTTGGAACCATTCTGGATCACTTGACCGATCCCGAAATTCGAAGCGGCCGTTCTGTATGTCTTGATGTGTCATGCAGACAGTTTTGAGTCTTCGGTGCTCGCTGCCGTGAATGACACCAAGGACAATGATTCCGTTGGCGCGATCGTCGGAGCGCAGGCCGGAGCTCTTCACGGAAAACGGGCCATTCGGAAAAAATGGATTGCTGGTATTCGATCGTACAGTCTTAGGTGCAAAGGGTTGGAGTCCTTGTCCGACCGCGAAGTCATCTTGCGACTCAGTGAAGACTCCGCAGAACGATTCTTGAAACGTATTCCAGGGTAGGTTACTACTACTACCGCGCAACATGTGGCGGTTTTGCTCCGCAAAACCGGTTGGGCGTTTTGTATTGGTATACTCAACGCCACTCTGCGCTGTAGTATTAGCAACGGATTGGTCTGTTCGATCAATTGGAAATGATTGGGCTCACGCCGGACCAGAACGATTGAGACAATCGTTTTATTAAGCTTTCCGAACGATTGGGACAATCGTGCTACTGTGTTTCCAAACGATTGTGGACAATCGTTTTACTCTGAATTATTCCCCCCCCCAATTCCAATCGCAGTTGCTGTATCTCTATAATCTCGCTTGTCCGAAGATCTCGCTCAGTAGTAC
>JBEBHM010000494.1:0-6684 GCA_040080875.1 Pirellula sp. | reverse complement strand
CCTCAGGCTCAATTAATCGAATGATTTGTGATGTTGGAAAGTGGGAAGATCTCCTAGCCGAAGTCCTGCAACGTGAATCGGCTAGCGCCTCAGGCTCAATTACTTAGGATTATCGTTAACCATGGAACGCATCCGGTTGTCTCGCACCTTTAGCGTGAATCCTAAACTTCCGCAGGGTAAACCTGCGGGATTCCAAATCAACTCCCCTTGACGGTAATCTTCTTTATCTTAGCACCTTCTGCTTTGGGTAAGGTGAGAGTCAAAACGCCGTTGGTGTATTCTGCAACGGCTTCGCTCTCGTTGACAGCGCAGGGCAAAGAAACCGTCCTTGAGAAATTGCCGTTTCGACGTTCCATTCGGTAATAGGTCTTGTCCTTGGTTTCCTTGTCTTCTTGCCGTTGTCCACTGAGCGTCAAAGTATTTCCTTGAACTTGTACATTCAAGTCTTTGGCTTGCAATCCAGGAGCGTCCATTTTGACAAGAAACGAATTCTCCGATTCAATTACATCCAAAGCTGGGGACATTGCCTGCGACATACAACCCAAGGGACAAGTTCCCCAGAAATTGGACAGCAATTCTTCCATGTCCTTTCGCAACCCAGAAAACGAGTCCTTGGAATTTCCAGTCGAAGCGGATCGAGTAGGCGTGAGTGTTGTTGACATAACGTATCTCCTTAAATCTTTAACTTCCGACAAACTTGATTCCGGTGACCACCCAATGTGGCACCTTTGCTTGCCCTTGCGACTTGCCATCCCAAGCAAATCAAATACCAAATGACATTGGTCATGATAGAAACCAAGTTGAATTGCGTTGTTCGGTAGGCAAGGCCGCCGAATTCGCAGTGGAATAAATATCTGCGCGCTGAATTTGGCTTTTGGCGTGGGACACCTATGTGAGTCGAGTGCGCATTCCTGTGTTAATGTCGCTCGCTGTCCCTACCAATGTCGGATCACTGTGCTTTGAGTACGACAGCGCAGGACGGCGTTGAGGCTGCCCTCGCCGATTTTGCGGAGCAAAAATCGCCACAATTACGCCGCTGCCGATTTTGCGGAGCAAAAATCGCCACAATTGCTCACGCAGCTGATTTTGCGGAGCAAAAAGTCGTAACAATTACGCCGCCGACGATTTTGCGGAGCAAAAGTCGCAACAATTGCGATGTCCTGCTAACTGGGTCGATTGATACGCGAAACAAGACCGTCCGACTTGACGGACACACCGTGAACTCTGCTTCTTAGTTGTTCAGGATGGGGAGCAAACTCTTCCGCGGTCTTCAGGTCGACAAAGTTCTCGTTGACCAAACGAAATAAGCTATCGGTAAATGTGTGCATCCCATCATGTAAAGAATCCGCGATGATCGCGTGCAAATCCTCTTCTTGCCCTTGGCGAATGCGTTCGCTCACAGACGGCGAGGCAAGCAAAACTTCCGTCGCGGGCACTACCTTGACGCCTGCTCTAGAACTGGGGAGCAGTCGCTGTGCCATCACAGCACGCAATCCGTTGGCTAGACATCCACGTATGAACGGATGTTGATCCGTTGGGAAGAACTCCAGTATGCGTGAGAATGCTTGTACAGTATCCAAGGTATGCAACGTTGCAAATACCAAATGTCCCGTTTCCGCCGCCATCAGTCCGGCGAGCAAAGTCTCTTTGTCTCGCATCTCGCCAATGACGATTAAGTCGGGGTCTTGACGAACAGCACCTCGCAAAGCGGTGGGGAAATCAACGACGTCGAGGCCCACTTCGCGTTGGCTAATGACGCTCTTCGCCGGTGTGAAAAGATACTCCACTGGATCTTCAATGGTAATTATGTTGTAGGCGCGTCGATGATTCTGATGATTGATGATCGATGCGAGTGTCGAACTCTTGCCGCTGCCCGTTACTCCGCAAATGATCACCAATCCATCTTGAACTTTTTCTGCGACTCGTTCATAGATGGGCGGCAGAGTTAGCGACTCAAAATCTGGAATCTTGGAATTGACCCTTCGAATAGCGGCATGCAGTCCACCTCCAGCGTGAAAAACGCTGCAGCGATAACGTTCGCGCTCGTGGGTATAGGAAAAATCAACACCCCCTTCAGAATCGAGTTGCCCAAGAAGCCTTTTGGGAATCAAAGGACTCAATAGGCTCTCTGTCTCCAACACAGTAAGCACTGGTAAATCTACTCGATGAAGCGATGTCGCCACCCGCAGTATGGGCGGCGAACCGATTTTGATATGCAGGTCGGATGCATCCAATTGCGACATCTTCAAAAGTAAGCGGTGGATTAGGAGGTCGTTTTGCATAGCTTTGGCTTCGGGGTTGGGACATTTCAGGCAGAAAGGAATTCGAGCTCTCGAAAAAGAGTGTCGGAATGACTCGAAGCGATCGTATGGTTAAGCGGTTAGCCTAACAATCCACGAGTGCCGCAAAATAGGCTCAAGGAAAGGCTATTCGCCAGATCTACTTTCCAGGCGTTCCTCAGGCCTATATTCTAATGCTCTGTCCAAATCAACAGTTGGGATTGGCAGCGATCAGAGTAGAACGATGTCCCAATCGTTTTTCAAGCGATTGGGACAATCGCTCTACTCTTCCAACACGGAAATAAAAGTTGGACAGAGCCTGACGTATTTTGCACGATCGAGTACCGAGCACATTGCTAAGGCCATCGGCTGGCTTAAGTTTACGATGTAGCATAGGCTTGCAGCTAGTGGTGGGTGCGCTTTCACAGGCTGCAAGCCTATACTACTGGTACCGCACATTGATTTTTGATCTCCGTTGGGAAATCGAGCATGAACAACTTTCTCGTCGCTATGCGATTCATTGGCGTTCAGTTGATCTTGACGCTATTTATCGAATTTATCGATTCAAGTTCGCTGGCGAAGCAGTGCCTCGCCACGAACACGGATAATTCCACTTTCCGTGCGGGGGCTGTGGCGGTAGATATTTCTCCGACCAGCTTTCCGGTTCGAGTGGCAGGAGGGTTTCTCGAAGGTCAGGCAAACAAGCTGAACGATCCACTCTTCGCGCGTGCCGTCATCATCGATGATGGTGCGAAGAAGATTGCCATGGTTATCGTCGATACTTGCATGATGACTCAATCGTTAATCGACGAAGCCAAAAAAGCCGCAAGCGACTCGACTCGCATTCCAACCGACCACATCATGGTCTCAGCGACTCACACTCACTCTGCACCCGCTGCGATGGCTTGCTTGGGAACTCGGCAAGACAAAGCCTACGCAGCCTCTTTGCCGGGAAAGATTGCAGACGCGATTGTTAGCGCCAATGACAATCTGCAGCCAGCTCGTATTGGTTGGGCATCGATCGACGATTGGGAGCACACGCACAATCGACGCTGGATTCGCAAACCGGAGAGCAAAGTTGTGGATCCGTTTGGCCAAGCTACCGGACTCGCTAACATGCACCCGGGCTATTTAAGTCCCGCAGTCATCGGGCCATCAGGTCCAGTGGACCCAACCCTCTCGATCATCTCATTGCAAACTCGCGCAGGTAAGCCGTTAGCAGTTCTTGCCAACTACTCACAGCATTACTTCGGTGCTGGGGCTCTGTCCTCGGATTATTACGGCCTATTCTGCAAACATATCGCGACACTAGTGGGCGAGTCGGGAGATGGCAATGGACCGTTCGTGGCGGCCATCTCGCAAGGCACAAGCGGCGACCTTATGTGGATGGACTACGGATCGGCTGCTAAGTCGATCACGATCAAGCGTTACGCTGAGGAAGTGGCCAAGTACGCTGAAGTGGCCTTAGCGAAAGTGGAATACCACGATACCGTTCCCATCCACATCGTGGAGAAGAACATCACGCTCAGCTATCGCGTCCCGGACGAAAAACGACTTGCATGGGCGCGTCCCATTGCCGCAAAAATAGAAGAGGAACTGCCCAAGAGTCAACCTGAGGTTTACGCCATGGAAGCGTTGATTTTGCACGAACGTCAACAAGCGAATGTGAAGCTGCAAGCGATTCGGATCGGCGACTTAACCATCGCGACTCTTCCCAACGAAGTTTACGCCCTTACCGGTCTCAAGCTTCGCGGTCGATCTCCAGCCAACATGCACTTCAACATTGAGCTGGCGAACGGCGCCGAAGGTTATATTCCAACACCCGAGCAGCACACACTCGGCGGCTACACCACGTGGCCAGCTCGAACGGCAGGTCTGGAGGTCGAGGCGGAAAAGAAGATTGTTGATACGCTGGTCGACGCCCTGGAGCAAGTGACAGGTAAAGAACGTCGTACCATGATGGATGGCAACGGACCGTACGCGAATGCGATCCTGGACGCCAAACCAATTACTTATTGGCGAATGAACGATGAAGATGGGAATAGGGTTCGCAACGCCGTTCAAGGTTCCGAACCAGCCCAACTCAGTCCTGGTTTTGCGTTGTACCTACCCGGGGTCGGTAGCGGCACAGGTGCTGGACAAGGAGAACAATTAATCGCTTCGGAGTTTTCAGGGCCCACGCAGATCAATCGCGCGATTCATTTTGCGGGCGGTGACATGTCCGCCAAGGTTGGCCCCTTGAGTGGAAACTATTCGTTCGCCTTCTGGTTTTGGCTGGGTGAACGAAGTGGAGCGAGCGAGCGTAGCGGCCAACTGTGTATCGGGCCATTCGGAGAAAGTGTCGTCGCAAAGCAGTCTGCCGATCATTGGGTACGGCTACAAGTGGATGATGCGATCACGTCGAGTAAGTGGCGTGCTGATGAATGGAATTTTGCTGTGATCGTTCGTGAAAACTCCAAGTTGAGGGTGCACATCAACGGCAAGTCACAGCCTGCGCTAGAAACGACTGTTAACACCGCCAATTCACCATCGGCTCGGCTAAGATTCGGCACTGGATTACAAGGTAAACTCGACGAGATCGCAGTGTTCGATCGTGCTTTGACGTCTGATGAAATCGCTCTTTTTTGGAAAACATCCAAGATAGCTGAGCAGCTCCCGCATTCTGCTGCACAACAAGGGAATGCCAATGATCTAACTGTCGCCGCAGCGGATGCAGTGCGTAGTAAAGAAACACCAGACAGCCCACCTCGTTCGGTCGAGGAATCGATTGCCAAAATCCATGTGCCGCGCGGCTACCGCGTGGAAGTGGTTGCAGCCGAACCAGAGACGGTCGATCCCGTCGCGTTTGACTGGGATGCTGCAGGCCGACTATGGGTCGTGGAAATGTCGGACTACCCCCTTGGAATGGATGGAAAAGGAAAGGCCGGTGGGCGAGTGCGTGTGCTCGAGGACCGGGACCACGATGGCCGCTACGAAACTAGCCGCTTGTTTGCCGATGAGCTGAGTTTTCCAAATGGCATTTTGACATGGCGCGATGGCGTGCTCGTTACAGCAGCTCCCGAGATACTCTTCTTGCGTGACACGGACGGAGACGGAATTGCGGATAAACGAGAAGTACTCTTTAGCGGTTTCAATGAAGGGAATCAGCAACTGCGAATGAATCACTTGCGCTGGGGCCTCGACAATTGGGTCTACTGTGCCAATGGCGGCCACCATGCCAATCACGGATTAGAAACGAGAGTCACTTCCTACCGCAAAGGAAAGTCATTCAAGCTTGGCAGTCGAGACTTTCGCTTTCAACCTGATACCGGAGACCTTCAGTTAGAATCTGGGCCCTCGCAATATGGTCGCAATCGAGACGCTTGGGGGCATTGGTTTGGAACTCAGAACGCAAATCCGCTTTGGCAATACGTACTGTCCGATCGTTACCTAGCTCGCAATCCGCATGTCCCGACGCCAAGCCCAATAAAGCACATCGTTGGCCCTGGCAGTCCGGTAGTCTATCCCGCCAGCCAGCTTGAGAAACGATTTCATAGTTTTGAACAGTCGGGCCGATTCACTTCTGCATGCAGTGGAATGATCTACAACGATGAACTGCTGTTCGGTCGCAACGTGCTGACGCATGCGTTTACTTGCGAGCCTTTCCACAATCTCGTTCAACACAATGTTCTCTCCGACGATGGCGTTAGTTTCAAGGCTCGACGCCCGGTCGGGGAAGGGCAATTGGATTTCTTCGCAAGCGAAGATCGCTGGTGTCGGCCGGTCATGGTTCGAACCGGACCGGACGGTGGGCTGTGGGTCGCAGATATGTATCGCTATATGATCGAACATCCCGACTGGTTGCCTCCGCAAGGCAAGGCCGAGTTGTTGCCGCACTATCGACTAGGCGACGACCGCGGTCGCATCTATCGCGTCGTGCCAGCTGCGGCGAGCGTTGAACGGACGGTCGCGTTGGATCATGCTGACACGGCTCAGTTGGTTGCGTCACTCGATTCAGCCAATGATTGGCAACGCGACAAGGTTCATCAAATGCTATTGTGGAAAAACGACCCAGTGGCCATTCCAATGCTTCAGAAAGCTGCGACTCAAAGCAACTTCCCACAGGCCCGGGTGCAAGCACTGTGTGTACTGGATGGCCTGAATGCGCTGTCAAGTACAAATATTGTCAACGCATTACAAGACGTTCATCCGCGCGTTCGCGGGAATGCCGTACGATTGGCCGAGCGATACGAGTCGCCAGAGATCGTTGAGGCAGTATCAAAACTGGCCAACGATGCGGATGAGAAAGTTTGTCTACAACTGGCACTTTCGCTCGGGGATTGGAAAACGCCAATCGCTTCTAAGGTACTTGCCGAGCTTGCGGTTCGCTTTGCTGGAGAACCCTACGTGGTGTCAGCGATTATGA
>JBEBHM010001262.1:0-1723 GCA_040080875.1 Pirellula sp. | reverse complement strand
CCCATGACAGCAGCCAGCCAGAAAACAACCGATGCGACCTACGCCTACCGCGACCGACACAGGCAATGCAAAACTATCGCCCGTTCGAACGCGAATTCCGGCAATCCACTTGGCCAACTCCACGGCCACATACCCTCCGGCGATTCCACCCAGAATTGTTTTGCCATCCGCAAACCAAACGGTGCCGCGATAGAGACCTTCCCAACCTTGTTCTGCTAGGAATGGTATTTTGGATCCGATCGCAGCGCCCACAAACGCGGCAACCCCAACGATACAACGATGAGAGATGCTCAATCGCATTCGCCGTTGGCGATGCGAAGTCAGCCACCACGCCACCGCGATGGAAATCAACAACAGCGTGGCATACCCAATCCTCAGCGAAGTGCTCATGGCCCGGTCGCAACCGATTGTCCGATAAGCTTCGGGAGCGGAACATGCCCATTGCGATACAACACGTTGTACGCACAAAAAGGAATGATGTGCCCGGTCGGGAGCACATGATGCGTACAACACTTCATAACGCGTCGGACGTCAAAATTGTATGCGTCCAAGAACGCGGTGATCGTAATACGAAATAGCTCTTTGCCGCCGATCTGCTTCTGCAATGCCTGCTCAAAGAACTTCTGCGCGATCGCCTCGGGAGATGTCGAGGACGTTGAAACATTGCCCGCAGCCCCAAATGCAACGATCGGCAATTCACTTGGATTGGCCCGTTCCGATTCCGGTTCCGATTCTGGCAGATCACAACAACCTGATGGGCCACATGATGGGCCGCATCCCTGCGTGCGAGTCAAGTACTGCTGAACCAGCCTTTTGCCTTCACTGCGAGTGAAGGAGAGTCCGTTGGCAAGCAGATCCAAATTCAACTTGGCGTCGACAAAACGAGTCAACGGGACTAGGTCACCGTCGTGTCGGAAGGCCAATGACAGCACATGGCAGTTGGGGTGCGCACATGGCAGCGGAAAGAAATCGTCTTCGCAATACAGGCCATTCGATTGAGAGCAAATCATCTCAATGCAGTCGGGTGTTGTAATGCGGTTCTCGAGTTCCTCGGGCAAGAAATGGCGACCACTGTACGTCGCGGGTTGCAAACTCAAGCCACTGATCCAAGGTTTCCGCTTGGCAAGCTCTACCAATCCGCCAAGTTCCTGTTCGTTCACTCCCGCTTGCAACGCGGCCACGAGGGTCACGTGCAAACCTGCAGCTCCGATATTCTCGAGCGCCCGGAGTTTGATTTCCGAAAGCGGCTCGCCTCGGAGCGCTTCGTGGACCGAATCGTTTATTCCGTCGAATTGCAAGTAGATCTCGATGCGATCTTTGTTCCTCGAGAGCCGCTCAACGAGCGAAAGATCTTTGGCAAGTCGAATGCCATTGGTATTGAGCATGATGTAGTCGATCGGCTGTGCAAGAGCATAGTCGAGGATCTCGTACAATTGCGGATGCGTCGTTGGTTCTCCACCCGAAATCTGAAGCACATCCGCTCTCCCTTCGGCGCGGACGAGGGCATCGATCGCGGCTTTGCAGTCATCGACCGTTTTGTGCTTTAGACCGGGCCGACTGTTGGCGTAGCACATCGGGCAAGTCAAATTGCAATTATCGGTAATCTCGAGCACAGCGACGCAGGTATGCTGTTCATGTTCGCTGCATAGACCACAGTCGAGAGGGCAGCCCAAATTAGGTTCGACGAAGGTTTTTTTGGGCAATTTGGGAGGCAGGGCATAAT
>JBEBHM010001261.1:0-1723 GCA_040080875.1 Pirellula sp. | reverse complement strand
CGCAATCAAGAAACCGGCGTCATCTCGATCGACCCAAACACATGCATCGGTTGCAAGACCTGTGCCAATAGCTGCCCGTACGACAACATCGTCATGCTACAAGTACACGACCAGCGAGGGCGAGCGGCCGTGGATCGGCAGACGCAGCTCCCGATTTTGCAAGCTTCGAAATGTGATCTCTGTCAGGATTCGCCTACGGGCCCGGCGTGTCAAATCGCTTGCCCGCATGACGCACTCTTTCGAGTGGATACAAGTGATGTAAGCGCGGTCCAGCACTGGCTCAAGAGGAGGGTCGCCTAGTGTCCTCAGTTCCAGATTCGCCTGCGATCGCCAAGTCCAGTGTCGCCAACGGAACGGTATCCAAAACCGTAATCGCAGCTCCCTTCTTTCGTTCATACGCAACCATGACTGCAGGCATTGGGCGGCGCTTGATGCCGCTCGCGGTCGTGATTGCGGCAGTCTTTTTGCTTCGCAATCTACGAGACTATTGGGCCATTCGGCTGGGGAACGAAGCGTTCGTATCGGGCTACGCTCTGCTACTCGTGGTCATTGCGTTGATGCTGCTGGGAGTGCGAAAGCGAGTCACAACAGGTCAACTGGGACGCGTGGCGATATGGCAACGGACCCACCATTACCTGGGTGTTGCGAGCGTGGGTGCTTATGCAATGCATGCCGATTTGATTACCTCGGGTTGGCTGGAATCCGCCTTGGCATTCGCGTTTTGGGCCATTGCGACCAGTGGATTCGTTAGTTGGTATGTCAATCGAACTGCTCCGAAAATGTTGCGCGCAGCAGGGCAGCAAGTTTTGCGACAAGACATTGCAACAAGAAAAAAAGAGGTGGCGGAACAAGCGTACCAGCTCGCAATGGCTGCTGCCGGAAAGTCCGAGACGGCGGCTTTGGCAGATCACTATCGAAGTCAATTGCAGCGTTTTTTAATGGAAAGACGAAGACTGCTGTATCGAGTATCGCCCAACGGCACCCAACGCCGTCGAATTCTCGGCGAACTGGAAAACTTGGATCGGTATCTAAGCGAGGCCGGGAGACAGCAACGCAAGACGATGAGCGTTCTCGTGCACACCAAGGACGACCTTGATTTCCAATCCGCTATTCAAAACCGCGTTCGATTGTGGGCCAGCATCCATGCGTGGTTGCTTGGTAGCTTTGTCGTGTTGACAATCGCACATGTCGTATTCGCCCACCAATTTTCGAGCCATTGGTAAAACCGTTCGATGAGCTATTACCGATATCCACGCGAGAATCATAAATGCGGTTATTCATCGACCGGACACCCTTGCCAGCGCGGACCGATCCGCAATCAATGCAGTCGGATCACTTCGAATGAGGAGAGCCCCGTATGTCGTCCTGTTCGCACTCTACTCTGGTGGACGAGAACGATTCAGATTTATGGAGCGTTGCTCGCCGTGGTTTTCGTCAGTCTTGCCTGGAGCAATTTAGGACGTCGCAGCCTATTAGCCCCTGGCGCGCTCTCGAGCCCACATGCTCAACTGCTTATCGCCGAGCAGGGAGCTGCCAAGTCGCCGCATAGTATCGATGCAAACAACCGGTGTAGTGCGTGTCACACCGGTTTCGATGAAGGGCTAGCTGGAGAAATTCATTCCAACCAAAACGCGTCGAAGCAGTCGGAACTCTGCTTGCGTTGCCATTCGCAAACCATGCCCGACGCTGTCCATGGATCGCCACACGATCTTCAGGGCGAGTC
>JBEBHM010000493.1:0-6695 GCA_040080875.1 Pirellula sp. | reverse complement strand
TCTCAACCCTAAACCCTAAACTCTCAACTAACTTGGACACTTGGTATGTGCGATTCCGTTGGGCAGCTTCGATCAAAGGACGATACATGAGGCGGCGATGGGCGGAATCGATTCGTTAGAAGCATAAAGTTCGCCGCCTTCAGAGGGGACCGCAATGACTGGGCGCGCGTGGTCGAGTTCGTCTAGCCAACAAGTCGCGTTCACGTACCGATGCAAGATCGATCCGGTCCCATTAGAACGATCAACGGGCAACTTCGGAAATTGGGCGATACTTGCGGCGGCGATGGCGATTATCGATGCGGTGGATGCCTAAAATTCGTCGCCTAAAAGGGAAGCAGCATCGATGAATCCAAACAATAAAAATGGCCTAATTCCCTGAGTTTCTACCGCTTTTTATTGAAACGGTACCGGACACCTTTTCCTTTTTCATTGGTGGCGTCGGAGAATTGGTTGGGATTATTTGGATTCAATGATGCTCGAGTACCGGTCGGGTCGACGAGGCCGTTTCGAACACTGGCTGGCGGAATGGGAGGAAGAAGCCCGGGCTGTGCGGAATTGGCACCGACGACGAACGGTCTGTTGGGGCCAGGGACGGCTCGGTCGTTGCTGGTTCGAGACCGCTGCTGAGCATTGTTGCCTCGATTGTTGAAAGCCGGAGATTGACCGAAGCCACCACCTTGCAAACTGTTAAGTGTTTCGAGGATATCTTGGACCGGAACGTTTTTGATTTCGTAGAAGCGAATAGGGTTTTGCTTGGCGCTGGTTTCACGCGAATCGATTTGCGGGATGAGCCGTGCGATTTGTTGTTGGATCGCTTCTGTCGTTGAAATGACGAGCTGCTCGCCTTCGATGCGTGAATCGTAAACTGGCTTGGGCGACATGGATTCCGTCCATTGTCGGAGGATGTCATCGAGTTGCTTCGGGGTAAGGAACTGAGCGCGATAGGATTGTGTCTTGGCGGCGAGCGGAACGTCCAGGGACTTCATGAGTTCCAACGCATACTGAATCTGGGTGGGAAGCCCGATCAAAATCAACTGGCTTGTACGCGGTTCGATTGCGATTTCGATGCCGGGAGCCGATCGAATGGCTTGGCTGGCGCTGGTCGAGCCAGAAGTATTTGTGCCTGGGTCGGTGGTCGGTTGCGAAACGGACTGGCCGTCAGCTCTGGCGCGAGCAGCAAGGATCGACTGTAATCGTTCGGCAAGTTCATCTACTGCAACGTGTTGAGCTTTGATGAAACGAATCGATGACGTATTTTGCTCGGAGTCGAGGATGCTGATCAGTCGCTCGATGCGTTTGAGGTTGCCGGTGAGGTCTGTGATGATAAGGCTCCGGTTGGCTGGTACCGGGACGATATTGGCTGCCGGGGTGGACAAGAACGGCTGGAGGAACGCTTTAATCTGATTGGGATCACCGCGTTTGAGCGGGAAGACTTGAGTGACTGGGATGGCTGGCCCGAGTTTTTCGATTTCAGACACGGAAGGTGTTGGGATGGAAACTTGCGGGAGGTTTGTGTTCGGAACGATGCGATAAAGCACCGGATTCTCGGTTGACATGAGTGCGTAGTTGTTGAACTGTAGGGCACTTTGGAGAAGATTGAACAAGCTGTCGACCGGCACTTCGTCGGGGACTTGCAGGTTAATTTTCTTTTGGGCGAGCGATTCGTCGTACAAGAAACGAATGTTCAGGCGTTGACTGACGTACTCGACTAGCGTCGTCAACTGCGTCTCGCCGCGCAGATTGATTCGAACGGTGCCTGTCTGTGCATTTGCTGGCGTTGTAGCGGGGGAAATTGTGGGAGTTGGCTGTGGAGGCTGGGCGAATGATGCTAGGTTGCAAACGGACAGAATGGCGGCGAGTGCAATACACGGGTTTAGGATGACACGTCGAAAGTGGATCATCGCGTGCCTCGCGGTTTTCCTGGCAAGTCGTCGAGGCTACGGATTGCGGGTCCGGGTGCATTCTGGAATGCGTTTGTATTGGGATTGGGTGCGGCGGGTTTCACGATCAAGGATGAGTTGCCAGCAGAGTAGTTCGGTGAAATGTCCATGAGCGAGGGAGTGATGATCGGTGCGGCCTTGATCGGAGTTGGCAGCATGGGTTCGATCGATGATTGCGATTTAGGTGCCGCCGAACCTGGATTGGTTAAATTGTGGGGAACGGGCAACACTTGCTCGATGTTCAAAGGACCGAGTGTGTTCTGTGAAGGAGCGTTGCTTTCGTGAAGGTTGGGGGGAAGTTTGTGATCGTAGGGTTGCGGCATGCCGTGCGTTGATTCTGGACTGCGAGCGGGATCGCTGGCGGTGGAGGGTTTCATGCCATAGTCGGAACGATACCGAGTGGCGAGCAGCTCTTGAGCCCACTCGACCCATTCGATGCGAGTGTCGAGAAACGTCAGGTCGCGCAATAGGCTCTGAATTTCGGTTGGATCATGATCCTGTTTGATGAGAACGCGAGCAAGATTACCGATGGCGATTGGGTTCTGCGGATCGATTTCGAGTGCTTGTTGGTAGAATTCGGTAGCTTCGTCGAGTCGGTCGGCTTCGTCGTGAATAAGTCCCAGATTGATGAGCGGTTCGATGCTATCGGGTTCGAGTTCGGCGGCACGTTGGAATTGCCATGCAGCTTGATAGAGATCGCGACGCGCGAAGAGCATATTGCCAAGGTTATTGTGTGCGGCGGCGAAGGCCGGGTCGAAGTCGATGGCTTTTAGGAAATGGGTCTCAGCCTTACCGGTTTTGCCTTGGGCAAGGTACTTGAGTCCTTTTTTGTTATGATGAATGGCAAACGGTGAGGTTTCCCGCGACCCGACGGTTGAATCAAAGTCGGAGAAGTCGAAGTGAAGCACATGACAGCCTGGCGAGGCTAGTAAGAATAGGCAAGATAGCAATTTGGAGAACGCGGCTGCACGAAAGATAGAAATCGCCCGAGAATCCAAGCTATTCGCCTCGATTTGCATTTGGAACAGCTACTTATTCGCTTGCAAAAACGTCATGAACTCGTCCATACAAGCGTTTTGTCAAAGCCAGTTCAAAGAGTCAATAGAGATTAGAATCGCATAGTCGCTTGCCAAACTTGAACCGACCGAACGCCGCAACACCACATAATCACTAAAAGGTAATGAGGAGGTAGTTTCACTATCGACGCCTTCGGTGGGTGTAGGCGAATGATGTCTGAGGCGTAATGGGGCACACCGATTAAACTACTATCGCTCGAGAATTTTGAAATAATTTGCCGTATTGCTTCGATGATGCGACGACGGTACATCTACGACCCGATGGGGAGCGGGTGCCGATCACGTTTAAAAGCGAGAGTTCCATAGCATGCACAATGAATTCAACGAGTTTCAGCAGCCGATCGGCCCGGTCGTTCCCGACTGGCGTGCTCCTCCAATACCTTCGCGCGAGCCGATGGAAGGTCGCTATTGTAGACTGGAAGCTCTCGATCCAGATCGGCATGCGATCAGCTTATTCGCCTCGAACAGTCTTGATACGCGAGGCGTGAACTGGACCTATCTTCCGTACGGACCTTTTGCTTCGTTTGGCGAGTACCGCGAGTGGTTGGAAAAGCAAGCCATCAGTTGCGACCCACTGTTCTTTGCCATTGTTGACCGTATGACGGACGAAGCGGTTGGAGTGGCTAGTTACATGGACATCCGGCCCAAAAACGGCTCGATCGAGGTCGGCCACATTAACTTCTCTCCACGTTTACAGCGAACTCGAGCTGCGACCGAAGCGATGGTATTGATGATGGCCAGAGCGTTTGACAGCGGCTATCGGCGATATCAATGGAAATGCAACGCTCTCAACGCCCCATCCCGCGCGGCTGCGCAAAGACTTGGCTTGTCGTATGAAGGAACATTTCGCCAAGCGACGGTGGTCAAGGGGCGCAGCCGAGACAGTGCCTGGTATGCGGCGATCGATAGCGAATGGCCCGCCCTTCGCGAGGCGTTTAAAATATGGCTTGAAAGAGCAAATTTTGACGAGCGGGGCAAGCAACGGATTTGCCTGTCCACGTTAACCAAAAAAAGGGGGGAAATGGTTGGGGATGTCGTCGCTTAGCACACCTAAGCGGCACTCGACGGGGACAAGCCCCATTCGACCCAATCCGTGTGCCAACGCCAGCTTATCAACTCCCAACACAAGCCCGGGATCACGAGATTTTTTTGGTATCATATTTATGATTGCAGTCAACTTGAATGTGGATCGCTGACGCGCCGCTCACAATTTATCAAACACAAAATGGAACAACCGCCTCGAGACAATTCGCAGATCAAATGTACGGTAGAAGCGACGCCATTGCTTGATTGGTCGAAACAGATCAAGGCCGAAGATCGAGAGCAGCTTGCGAAATTGTCGCCAATCGATGCTCAGTTGATAGCCCAATCGGTCCTAGACCCAAAACTCGCTACTGTTAAGAACGAAGGCGAACTTGCATGGCCGGGCGACCTCGCAGATGATTGGGAGCCTGACGTTGATTGAGTATTCTGCCGAGGACCTTTTCGACATCTTTCAACGATTGTCGGCATCGCAGTGGCGTGCCATCGTAGTTGGTGGACAAGCAGTGAACTTGTGGTGCTCAAAGACTACCGCAATTAACAACGGAAATTGCATCGTTAAGAAACAGGGCGTGATTATTCGTTGATAACATTTAGTACATCAAGAACTTGGCTCGACGCTCTACGAACTCGGGCATGCCTTCTCGGGCCAATCCGACCAGTATTTCGAAAGAGTCCTGGCGATCGATCGCTTCGAGCAATTTCGCTGATCCGAGCAATTTAATGAGCTGTTTGGACTCCCATTCTTTGGGATGAGTCTTCTTGAGCGCTGTTGCAACGGCCAATCCCAGTCGAACCGATTGGAACTTATTCCGGTCGGTGATCAAGAAGTGGATGCCGCTGCAATTCTGATTTTGGAATTTGCTCGAGGTCGGAGTGAACTGCTCCGCGATGCATCGTACGCCGGGGATCTGCATCGAATTGATTTCTCTTGTGACAAGCGTTGCATTCAACCATGGCGCACCAATGTGTTCAAAGGGTGTGTCCGTACCTCGCCCCACCGACAGATTTGTATACTCCAGCATGCCGATCCCGGGGTAAAGCAACGCTTGATTGAGATTGCGCATGTTCGGGGATGGATTGACCCAAGTCATTCCCGTTGCATCCAGATAGTTGCCACGGCTCCAGCCTTCGCATCGAATGACGCGCAGATCGAGTCCAAGTCCTTTTTCGGCCCGCAACATCTCGGCGATTTCCCCGACGGTCATCCCGTGCCGGATCGGTAGTTTGTGATAAGCCACGAACGATTGCAGTCCGTCATCGAGCATTGGCCCCTCGATATCGATCCCGTTGATTGGGTTAGGTCGGTCCAGGACAACAAATCGCAGCTTGTTTTCGGCGGCAACCTCCATTGCCCCACCCATCGTCGATATGTACGTATAGAAACGTGCTCCGATGTCCTGGATGTCAAAAACGAGCGTGTCGATTCCCTCAAGCGATTTGACGGTAGGCTTCCGATTCTCTCCGTATAGGCTAAAGACCGGTTTGCCGGTTTCTGGATCGGTGGCGTCGGTGATCTTTTCTTGATCCAGCTTGCCAGCAAATCCGTGTTCCGGACTAAAGAGCGCGACCAAGTCAAGTGTCTTGCACTCGTGAAAACGCTTGACGGTGCTGACTCCCGATTGATCCATTCCCGTGTGGTTCGTGATCAGCCCAATGCGTCGACCGTTGAGACCGGAGAATCCATCGCGCTGCAAGACATCGATGCCCGCGAGGACGTTCGACTCCGACTTGGAGTTCTTGCGCACGGAGGCAGCGACAATGTTGCCGATCGTACCGATCAGCGGGTTGACCAGTCCCTTGCCGTCTGGATGCACGCGGTTGCTTAAGAAGATCACAAATAGGTCTAGCTCAGGATCGATCCACAATCCGGTCCCAGTAAAACCGCCGTGACCAAAGGCGGATGCGGTCATCGTTTCACCACGATTGACCGAATAGCCAGTCCGCTTGTCCCATCCAAGCCCCCTCGCTCCCTTGGGAACATCGTACGCTGCGGTCATCGTTCGGACAGTCTGCGGTCCAAGAATTCGAACGCCATGATAGACCCCTTGATTGAGCATCATCTGGGCGTAGACCGCCAGATCGGTGGCAGTGCTGAATAGACCTGCGTGTCCTGCGACACCGCCAAGAGCGTATGCGCGAGGATCGTGCACTTGGCCAATCATCCAGCCCCCTTCGCGTTGTTCGGTGGTAGCAGCCCGCGCAGCCAATTCAGGTGGCGGCAAATACATCGTTTCGGTCATGCCTAGCGGTCGGAAGATATTCTCCTGCGAAAACTGATGTACGTTTTTTCCCGTTTTGCGATGAACAAGTTCGCCTAAGACCAAGAAGCCAACGTCCGAATATTTGAAATCTTTCTCCGGTTCGTAGTTTAGGTCCACATTGAGGAAGTTCTTGATCGACTGTTCGGGCGAGTCTTGATAGTCTTTGATGGAGTTGTCGGGAATCAAACCACCGACGTGGGTCAGCAGTTGTTGGATCGTCACTTTGTCCTTGCCTTTGGTGCCGAATTCAGGCAGGTGGTCGGAGACTTTGTCTTTAAGACGAATGGCTCCCTGTTCCACGAGCATCATGATGCTTGTAGCGGTTGCAACCGGTTTGGTGATCGAGGCCATGTCAAAGAGCGTGTTCTTTTCCA
>JBEBHM010000492.1:0-6701 GCA_040080875.1 Pirellula sp. | reverse complement strand
GTGTTTGGCATTCAAACTGGAGTCATAGATCTCACCCATGGTGTGTTCCGAACTGCCACTTGAATCCTCATCTTCATCGTCTTCATCCTCTTCGTATCGGGACGAGTAGCGGTGCCTCGAACCGTAACCGTAGCTGTATTCGTCGTAGCCGCCAGCGGCCTCGCCGCTTTGATAAAGCGTAACCAGGGCTAAGTATGCATCGCAATCGGCATGTTCGGCGGCGTCAAACAAAACATTTGCCTTTGCTAAGTCGACACCCTTCAGTTTGTCAATTGAAAGGCCTGCTTCTGTGTAGCGGTGCTCCAACGTGACGGCCAACTTTTTCGGGGGATCGGATTCATCGCTCGACTTGGCTTGCCATTGAGATAGCACGGATGCTACTCGCTTGGTCGCATCAACGAATTTAGGTGCCTCGACAGAAACATTGCTTCTTGGTTTTGCGAGAACGAGGTTGTAGGTCAAACAAAGCCGATATCCGCGCAGGAGCGGTTTGACTTCGTGTTGACAATCGGCATAAAACGCAGCAAAGTCCGTCTCCAAAGCGGCAGCTGCGTTTGGCATAGCGATTACTTGCTGTTGACCTTGATGCGTCACGACCAATTCGCCACCACTGTGCTTGGATGGCAAACAGATGACGAGCGTGGCAACCATGCGATCTAGTTTTTCGCCATCGCGATGGGGAAGAAAAAAGCTACCCGTCTCGTAAATCAATAGCTTATAGAGCTGAGCTGCCAGTGCCTTGTTGGGTAGTCCGAGTTTGCTTTCCGTCTCACGAAGCGTGGACTCGATCACGGAATCCCATTTTGGATTTCTCAGCTTAAAGGATTCCGTCGCCAACTCCCAAACCTTTCGTACCTTGGTATCAACAACCGTTTCCGTTCCTTTTCCGTATGGGGCCTGCTTGCAGACTTTGATCAGTCGTTTTGCTTCTGCTGCAGAAAGAGGAAGTCCAATGTCTCCTAGTTCTTTGACAAACAAACCTGGAAGCGCGATTGGACATTGGCCGAAAGCGCAGAAGTCAGCGGGTCGATCGATCTTCTCAACGGCATCGAATAGTTTGCTTGCTATCCCTAGGAACTGAGGTTCGGGCATTGTCGTTCGCCTAGTTACGCTTCGATTTGATCTAGGTCTTCAAAGAATTCTTGCACCTTGCACTCGAAGCCAGGAAGGACATCTTCGCCGTTGATCAAGTCTTCTTCGCCCACTAGTCGATACGATGAACTGGAACGATAAATGGCGATGGTACGGTTGGCCAAATCGACGATCCAAACCAACTGGACTCCCGCATGGAAGTACTCCAGTCGCTTGCGATTCATTTCGCCTCGGGTGTTCCCATCGCTTAAGACCTCGACGACAAGATTTGGGGCGACCGACGGATACAAATCGGTCGGGAGCTTTCCATGTTGAAAGCGATCCCGATGAACAAACGCGACGTCAGGTCCTCGGGTCGTCGATTGAAGCCGAAAGAAGCCATCCGCTCCTGATATCAAACCAAGCTTGTTCATGGAGACGAAAGATCCTAGGATCCGGCCAATCGTCATCGCCACCACCGACTGTTTGTATCCCACGGCTTTCTCCACCAATGTTCCATCGACCAGTTCACACAGATGTTTCGAAGACTCGTTGACTCGCATCAGGTCGTCAAGCGTTGCGGTTCCCGGCGATGGATGCTGTAAGACACGGTTGGCCGGAATGTCTCCTAACTCTTGAAGCTGATGCTCCAAGGTGGAAGGTACCATCCCATGTTCATAAGCCTTGGCTTTCGAGACTTCGACCGTCGACATCGTGAGTTTTGTCCTTTTCCGTACATTGATTAGACAAACAAAATTCCTTGTACTACTTTATTGTACCTTAACTGTCATGTGTGGTTCCAACGCAGATTTGATGGTCGGCCAGAAAAAACGGTTCGCTCCCGAGATGCCATTTCCCAATACTCTCGGACTCAGGGATGGATGCTTGGTGGTAGGAACGGTAACGCGATATCGAACCAGGATGGAATCCGATCATCACCATTCTCTGGTTCGACAATCGTTCGATTGTCAGCTTATATCAACTCGAAAAAAGATTCTCTGCCCAAGTGTATGAGGTACTTCTGGCATAGTTCGTCGAGCGTACCTTCGAGGTGAAGACTAACCCAATCGTCGATACCTCCTAATTCCTTGTCGTATATGTCCGACGGATTCCTCTTGCGAATGCTGACTCTGGCACCTCTCGAACGATTCCCTCCATCGCCGCTTCAGCCCGGTACGCAACCATCTTGATCGTGTCCATCAGACGCTCGCAACTGGGTGCTACTAGTACTACAGCGCAGCGTGGCGTTGAGTCTACCGTTACAAACCGCTCAACCGGTTTTGCGGAGCAAAACCGCCACAGGCTCTCATAGTCAACGAAAAAGGGGTGATGGTTTCATCACCCCTTTCATATTTGTTTGAGGTCACGTTGGTTCAGAATGGCCGATCGTCTGCACGAATCGCGATGACTACCGTCGTCGATTCTTGGTGGAAACCAAGTCGGAATAATAGTCATCGAGATACAACATCGAAGCGTCGACCGCTTGGGCATGATCTCGCTTGGACACGTCTTCGAGCGCTAGCATCGCAATGGCAGCATCGAGGTCGCTGGATGGTTGAGCAATGGACAGCGTCTCTCCCTCACCTGCTCCTCCCGAAATCAAATTCAAGTAGTTAACCACTTCGAGCACATCCAGTGGATCGGACTGGCCGTTGCCATTGGTATCTACGAATGGCAACGTGTCCGGAACGTTAGTTGGCAAAGTACGAACACCAAACACATTGATGTCGTTGATGATCGCCAATACGTCCAGCGGCGTGATGTCCCCATCATTGTCGACATCCAGCTGCCTTCGCTGGTTCTGGAATGCGGAATAGACTTGAATGCTGACGTTTCCGACATTGCTCTCGACTGCATCGTTGTCTCGAACACGGTAGCTGAAAGTAAACGTTGCTCGTTTATCGGCGGGAGGAGTAAACTCGATTCGACCGTCTGTGAGAACACGTGCCGTTCCCTCAGTCGGCGGTGTGACTATGAACACGGTCGTGGGATCGATCGTTCCATCCGGATCCACGTCGTTTCGCAATACGTCAATGATGACCTCGCGACTTGTCTGCGTGGTTGCGTTATCGGCAACTGCGTTGGCTGGAAGCTCGACCACATCAAGCACTTGGACAACGAACGCTACGTCGACAAACAATCCAGCGAGATCCGTGCTTCGTATGGTCAACTGATAGGAAGACTGGGCTTCGAAGTTTAGTCTCGCTTTGGAGACTAATCGATTGCCGACAAATTCGAATTTGTCCCCCACATTTCCGTTGGGCGCAAAGGAGTAGACGTGCGAATCTGCCGCGTCGGGATCGACCGTCGATACCAATCCCACCAGTGTGCCAGCCGGTCGGTTCTCGGTGATGGTCGTATTGGTGAGCGCGATGCTGGTCGGGGTTTCTGCAAGATTATTTACCACAATGGTAAACGTCCCGTCCACGAACAAACCTGAACCATCCGTGGCGCGAATCCGAACCTGTCGCGTGGCGGCCTCTTCGAAGTTCAACGACTGGGTGGCGACCAGGTTGGAGCCGCTGATCTGGAACAATCCGTTGTCATCTGAGCCTGCGCCCCCTACGAGCGCGTAGGTCAATACCGTGCCGATATCAGGATCAGAAGCGCTCAAGGCCCCAATCGTCACGTTGCTACCAAGGTTTTCGTTGATACTGGAATTGCTTAGCTGCAACGCAAAGGGGGACTCCGCAATGTCGTTGATCGAGATGGCCAAGATGCGTTCCACCATCAAACCACCCGCATCCGTCGATCGAACTCGAATCGAGTAGTTGGATTGAGCTTCGAAATTTGCTGAATCAAGCAATCGCAATGCGTTTCCGACAATCGAGAATTTGTTGTTGTCGGTGCTGCCGGTTCCGCCGACGAGCTGATATTGATGCGAGTCAGCGAGGTCCTCGTCTGCGGACGAAAACGTGCCCAGGAGACTACCCGCAGGTTGATTCTCATCCAGGGTGGACGATGACAACAATAGGTTGGAGGGGGCTTCGTTTAAGTTTTGTACGGAGATGACAAAAGTGCGAATTGGACCGTCACCCGAGTTATCAAATGCTTGGACGTCAACGCGATACTCCGATTTGGCTTCAAAATTGAGAGGCGATGAAGTTAGGAGTCTTTCTGAATTGACGCCGCCAAGCGCGAACGCGGTGTTGTCATTATTGCCTGCAACAAATCGAAACTTGATCGTGTCGGATCCGTCGCTGTCCTGAGCGCTCAGGAGTCCGATCAAAACTCCTGCGGGCTCATTCTCGTTGACCACGGAAGCCGATAGATTGAAGTTGGTTGGAACATCGTTTCCATCCAAAATCTGAATCAAGAACACAGATTCGGTAAACAAGTTACCTCGGTCGGTCGAACGGACGCGGATCGAATAACTACTCTTGCTTTCAAAATCAAATACCGAATCCGACACCAAGCGATTGTTCGAGATTGCGAACGCTGCGTTGTCGTCGCTACCTGCACCACCAACCAGCGCGTATTGGAACGCTTCCGGTGTGTCGACATCTTGCGTTGACAACAGTCCAACCAAGCTCCCTACCGGAGCGCTTTCTACGATGGTTGCATTCGAAAGCAACATGCCTGTCGGAGATTCATTCAAATCCTTGACGAGAATCTCGAATGCCTGCTCTATGGGGGCACCGCCCAAATCAGTAGCTCGAACACGAACCGTGTAGGACGCTTTGGATTCAAAATTGAGGCTGGACGTGGTTCGCAACTCGTTGCCAACCAAAACAAATTGAGCGTTGTCGTCCGAACCTGTCCCGGCAACCAATGCATAGCTAAACGCATCCGACAAATCCGGATCCACAGTAGTAAATTGTCCTACTGCGACACCTGGCACTTCGTTTTCGTTGACCATGTTCGAGCTCAAGTTGATCGACGTTGGCGCTTCGTTGATATTGGTGACGTTGAGCACAAACGTATTCTCGACGAATAATCCCGCGTTGTCCGTAGCACGCACACGCACGTTGTACGACGGCTTGGATTCAAAATCGATCGACTGCGAGTTTCGGATGATTCCTTGTGGGGAAATCGTAAATTGAGCGTTGTCCGCAGAACCAGCACCGGGCGCAAAGCTATACGTCAACCCGTCATTCTGGTCGATATCGTCCGCAGCGGCAGTGGCAATCACCGATCCTACCGGAGTGTTCTCGATCAAATTGGAAGTAAGCCGAAGGTTAACGGGTGCCTCATTGACATCGGTAACTGAAACGGCAAGCTGGCGTTCCACTTGGAGTCCACCCGAATCGGTGCTCCGTATGCGGACACTCAAACCGGATGCTTGTTCAAAGTTGAGCGAAGCATTCGTTCTCAAGCTATTCCCAACAATCGAGAATTTGGCATTGTCCTGATCTCCTGCTCCGGCAACCAAGCTATAGCCAAAACTATCGCCCACATCTGGATCTTGTGTCGAAAGAGTTCCCACTTGAGCGCCCACCACCGCGTCCTCTGGAATCGAATTTCCAGTCATAGCCAGCGATACTGGCGGCTCATTGACGTTGTTTACGGAGATCGTAAACGTACGCTGAATGGCCACGCCTCCGGAATCACGACTCTGCACCCGGATCAAGTAACGTTGCGCCAATTCGAAATCAAACGTGTTGGCCGATCTCAATTGGTTTCCGCTGATCGTGAACCGGGAGTTGTCCACGGAACCTGCCCCGGTCACTAGCGAATAGGTGAACGTGTCATTGCCATCCAGGTCGACCGTCGACAAGTTTCCAACCAACGTGCCTGACACCATGTTTTCTGCGATGGATCGGTTGTCGAGTCCGATATCCGAAGGAGCTTCATTGATGTTGCTAACGAGAATCGTGACATTCTTTTCGAAGGTAAGACCACCCTGATCGGTGGCGCGGACCCTGGTGACGTAACTATTCTTTGTGTCAAAGTCGAAGACGGCCAAAGTTCGCACTTCCGAACCAGCGATTCGGAAAAAGTTGGAGTCCGGAAAGTTGGCGGTATCGACAAATTCCAAACGATGACCATCAATGAGGTCTTGGTCAATGGCCATCAAATCTCCAACGCGAGTTCCAATGGCCGACCCCTCGTTGACCGAATTAGGATTGAGGACGATATCTGTCGGACGTTCGTTGATATTAAGCAACGATATGACAAACGTTTTTTCGAATGTCAAGCCGATCTGATCCGTTGCGCGGACGCGAATCGACAACAGCCGCTGCGTTTCAAAATCGAGCGGAGCGGCAGTCCTAAGATCGTTTCCAACAATCAAGAACTTGGAATTGTCGTCCGAGCCAATTCCACTTACCAAACTAAACGTTTGGCTATCTCCGCTATCTGGGTCGACTGCCGCAAAGGTCCCTACGGAGGTACCGACGTTGACGCTCTCCGTCATTAAGTCGTTGGAAATGGAAATATCGGTCGGATTCTCATTGACATTCGTCACGTTGATGACAAAAACTCGCTCCACAGCAAGTCCGAAGCGGTCCGACGCGCGAATGCGAATGGAGTAATTATCACGTGCTTCCTTGTCGAACGTGACTGCGGATTCCAGCCTTGTACCAACGATCTGGAAGAGTCCATTGTCGGTTACGGTCCCAGAACTGACAAATCGGAATTCGATCGAGTCGTTGCCGTCCGGATCATCCGAGCCCAAATTCCCAATGAGA
>JBEBHM010000491.1:0-6707 GCA_040080875.1 Pirellula sp. | reverse complement strand
GTAGAGGAATTCGCAAGAATTCCGTGTGTTCTGAATTCTTGCGAATTCCGCTACGGTAGTTTCTTTTCTGCCGTTCGCCTTAGTCTGTGCGAGTGTGCGCAAAACGAGGCGCTATGCGCTTCTTGAAATACGGCACCTCGAATTTCTCTCGAATCATGCAATCCCAAGGAGAAAGCGTTACACTGGTAGCTGGATTGGAGTGTAGAGTGAACGGATTTCGTTTTGGCTTCGAGGCGACTATTCATGCGAATCCTTTGTGCCGATAACAGCCCCGTATCGCGCATGGGCGTCACAGAAACCGTCTCTAAATACGGCTATCCCACCGTATCGGAAGCAAATAACTATTCTGAGCTTCTCGCTCATCTAGAGACACAAACGTTTGACCTTCTGATTTCAGAATTGAGATTCCAAGACGCGGAGTTGTTAGAGGGTATCGACCAAATACGCATCTTGTCGCCCACGACTCAGATTCTCATTTACACTTTCCATGCGAATCCCACCTATGTCGCTCGAGCGGCAGCTCACCGTGTTTACGACTTTGTTTTAAAGAAAGGGGATGCCACTCCTTTGCTTCAGTCCATTGCAAACGCCAAGAACGGTTCGCCTCCTCCAGATTCGCTACTTCTCAAAGCCAAGGGATTTTTGGGGCAACCCCTGAGAAATGGCCTTCCAGCTTCCCTCGCTTTCACCAAACGGGAGGTTCAAATCTTGGCGCACCTTGCTCTTGGGCTCAGCAATCGTGAGATTAGCCGTTCGTTGGATATCGGTCTCGAAACCGCCAAAGAACACGTTCAAAACATTCTGAGGAAGTTAAAATCTTCCGACCGTACCGTTGCGGCGGTCTGGGCACTACGCAATGGTGTTGCCACATTGGATATTTAACATTAAAATATTTAATCTATCCGATTGGGCAAATAGGGATAGGCTTGACAAAAAATGGGAACAATTTGGCGTAACAAATGAGGGGGTGGTGCCTCGGTGACGACTGTTCCTCCATCATGACCGTTGCCGCATTGAGATTCCCAATGGAAAGCCCGTCAAAGCCAAGCATCGACTGGTCTCAGGCCTTGGAAAACAATCGAAGCTGGCTCGCGACGGTAATACGTGCTCGATTAGCAGATCGTCAAGCGGCGGAGGATGTTTTCCAAGAAGTCGCTTTGGCTGCGATTGCCCAACCAAGTCGCCCGACGGATCCGTCCAAAGTGGCTCCTTGGTTATATCGAATTGCGTTGCGAAAGGTGATCAACCATCATCGGGCGACAGGCCGTCGCCGAAGGTTGTTGGACGGTGCTATTGCGTCAGGACGAATTCGCGAGCATTCTGCGGAACCGGCACCTGGGGAATGGTTGATGAAGGCTGAGAGCTTGTCGAATGTGGCAAGTGTCCTTAAAACACTTTCGCCTCAGGACCGACAGATATTATTGTTGAAGTATACAGAAGGATGGGGGTACCAGGACTTGTCCGAGCACCTTGGCATCTCGATCAAAACGGTTGAGTATCGGTTGCTCAAGGCGAGAAAATCGCTGCGAGCGAGAATTTGCGAACCCTAGATTCAATATGACCCCCAGTGAACTCCAAAAGATTGTGGACGGCGAGATTTCGCACGAAGACCGGGCCAAGTTGCTAAACTCGTTAGGCGAGAATTCTCACGCTTGGCGAATGCTCGCTCTGGCGCTCATCGAGGAGCACGAATGGTCTCGTCGTATCGCGTTCGCCGACCGGTATAACAAGGAATCGGCAGTATGGGATCAAAGCACCAGGGAGGGGACCGCACCGATTTGGGTGCAACCTCGTGTTCCTCTATTTGCACAAGATGGTAACGCCAAGTCTGCGTCACGCTTTAGGCCGTGGACGGTCGCGTTAGCGGCGAGCGTGTTGTTCTTGGCCGGCTTTTACGGAAGTTCTTGGTTCGGAAGTGGAAAGAGTATTCAATCGCCGAGTTTGGCGTCCGACTCGGCGGCCTACCACGCCAATCTCGGCAAAGAGTCGATGCTGGCAACCAGAGAAATGGACGATGGGAACGGGATGAAAATTGTTCTGACTGGACCGAATTCCGAAACTTCCGAGATTCCAATCTACGACCTCAAGAATTTTGATCCATCGGTCATTTGGGCCAGGGAAGATATCGAGTTTGCGAAAGCCAACGAACAACTTCGACGCCGAGGCTACGAATTGGATGTACGACCTGAGTTGTATACAGGCACACTCAATGACGGAAGGCAACTGGTCGTCCCAGTTAAACATTTTGGCTTAAAGCCATATGGACTATAGTTTTTTGCTAATTTTTACAAAAGGGAACTTGAGATGAAATTGTTGCTCGATTGGCGACTGCTATGCATGGTTCTCGCGGGTATGACACCTGCCAATATCGCGCGAGCCGACGACGATCCGCCGAAAGACGTTAAGAAAAAACAAATCGTCATCATTGAGAAGTATTCGGACGACGTTTTGGAAAAAATCAAGAGCCAGCTCGAGGAAGCCAACTTGTCCGAGGAAATCCGATCAGACGTCCTTAAGAAACTTGAAGCTTCTCTTAAAGCCCACGAGGCAGCCACCAAGGGTGGGAAACAAGAGAACTCCAAGAAGTCTGCCAAAACAGAAGTTGCTTCATCCAAGTCCGACGCAAAAACCCAAGAAGAAATCCGAGTCACCATTGTCAACGGCGACGACGACAAGGAACCGACAATCCAGCTGAAAGGATTCAGTAAGTTTCAAGGGCTTGGAGACCGCTTGAAGACGCAGGTAATTCGTCCCTTTGGAAGCTCGGCCGAAAGCTTTCGCATTGGAGTAGCTTGCCAACACGTCAGCGACGATGAAGGTTCGGATACCAAGAAAAAAGATGACCAACCAGGTCTTCGAATCGAACGTGTACTGGAGGACTCACCGGCTGCCCTTGCGGGAATCAAACAAGGGGACATCTTGTTGTCAGCAAATTCGAAAGACATCAAAGTCGTCGCGGATTTAACCGAAGCAATTCAAGAGGCTGGCAAGAGCGACAAAGACGTTACGCTTGAAATCAGCCGCGATGACAAAAAATTGTCGATCCAAGTTCGACCCAAAAAGATGAAGACCTCGGACGTCGAAATGGACGACATCAACTTGAATTTAAATCTGCCCTCGGGGGGGTTTGTGCTGGACGAGGATTCGATGAAAAAATGGCAGGAGTATGCCGCCAAATGGAAGGGCGTTGGCGGATCTGGCGCTGCCTTCGCATTTCCCATTCCGGATAGCAGCGATCTCAAAAAGGAAGTTGCACAATTGAGATCCGAAGTGGCAGAACTGAAGAAAATGATTCGAGAGCTGCTTGATAAGAAGTAGTCGCAACCAAAGCAATAACCACCGAACCCTTCATCGACCGCGCGGAGTGTAATGCCTGACCAGCATCATGCTCCACGCGGTTTTTTCATGTATGTTCGCACGTTCGATCATATGCAGGACGTTAGGCGTGGCGAAACAATAAGTGGCTTGGGCGTCTCGCCCGAGTGCTGTGCTTTCACGGGCCGTACGCCCGAGCTACCGGTCGTGTATTGTTTTGCTCCACCTTGGCCCCCCAGGACAACTCCAGCCAGTGATACGCTATCATTGGTGCTGAATTGTCTAAATTTCCTGGCCTGGGAGCGACCCATACATGTCGAGTTCATCCGCAATCCCATCGAGTTCGTCGGTTTCCAAAATCGATCGCATTGCGTCGTTAGACCAATTTCGCGGTTACACCGTCGTTGGAATGCTCCTAGTCAACTACTTCGGCGGATACATTGCTTGCCCACAAGTGCTGAAGCATACGCATGACTACTGCAGCTATGCGGACACCATCATGCCGCAGTTTCTATTTGCAGTGGGGTTTGCGTTACGATTGACGTTCGGTCGTCGCATGCAAACACAAGGGAGCGTAGCCGCCTATACCCGTGTGATTCGCAGGCTCCTCGGACTGATTTTGGTTTCGATTGTTGTTTATCATGTCGGACCAAGAGCCGCCGATTGGAACAAGTTGACGGAGGGTAGTTTCTTGGAAGTATTGGGACGAGCTCTGCATGAACCGCTCAAGCGAAGTTGGTTTCAAACGTTGATGCATATTGCGGTAACGTCGTTATGGATACTGCCCGTGGTGCATTGCAAGGCTTCGACTCGAATCCTATGGATGCTCGGCTCTGCGGTGGCGCACGTTGTGCTTTCTTACTGGTTTAACTTCGTTTGGGTCAATTCACCTCCCAACGGAATTGACGGTGGACCGCTCGGCTTCCTTACCTGGACGGTACCTGCCATCGTCGGAACGCTGGCTTGTGACGCCTTGGTTCGACCAAAATCCGAAATGAATCTCGGAACAACTCTCACGCAAATTTTTGGTGCGTCGGTGCTTCTGATGGCCGTTGGTTACTTGATCTCATGCGGAACTCGGCTTTATGACGTGCCAGAGGATCAAATCGAAGTACTTAAGAACGAAAAGCTGGCCACCGATCCTGTGTGGCCATCCAGCGAGCGTATCCAATCCAAATCCAAGGAGTCGAAACTTGGGGATTGGCTCGCCGAAGCACCCTTTGTAAAGCCGCCCGAAAAGGACCTTCGAAAATGGAACTATTGGATGATGAGCCAACGGGGTGGCACGCTTGCCTATTTAGTTTTCTCAGCAGGATTTTCCTTGTTGGTCTTTTGGCTGTTCTATTTGGTAAGCGACTTGGGCGGATTCCAGCTGCCGTTTTTCCGGACATTTGGAACCAATGCGCTCATCGCATATATTCTGCACAGCATGGTCAGTGGAGCCATTCAGCCTTTCTTTCCGAAAGACTCGCCTGCCTGGTACGCCTTCACGGGATTGGCCCTGTTCTTTTTCATCAATTGGCTATTTATTCGACAGCTTGAAAAACAAAGCATCTTCTTTCGAGTTTAAATTCGCTGCACATGGCAAATTCAAAAACGTTACCGCCGCGCATCGGCTCGCTCGACCAATTTCGCGGATACAGCGTCGTGGCCATGTTTGTGGTCAATTTTCTTGGCTGGCTGGCGATCACCCATCATTTCTTAAAGCACAACAACACGCATTTCAGTTACGCAGACTCGATCATGCCAAGCTTCATATTTATATGCGGCTTTACTTATCGCATGTCGTGGCTCAAGCGGACCAAGGCCGACTTGCCGATCTCCGAAACCTATCGAAAGTTTCTATTCCGAAGCATAGGACTCATTTTGTTGTCGCTCATGTTTTTTGGATTCAGTTCTAAGATTGAGACTTGGTCGACGTTGTCTGCAGCCAAGGCCATTCGATTTGTAGCAGAACTCATCAAAGCCAACATGTGGGAAGTTTTGGCCATCATCGGCGCTCTACAGATTCTGATCATGCCGTTAATGAATCGCACGGCATGGATTCGAGTCCTCGCATTGCTGTTGTTCGGTATCATTCATTTCCTGTTGTGCTGGTCGTTTAATTATGAATTTGTTTATGGTCGCGCCAACTGGATGGATGACTTGTGGGGTACCACGGGCAAGCGGGCTTGGGACGGCGGCTGTTTCGGGCTGCTGGCCTGGGGACAGATCATGTTGGCCGGTACCATCGCGTTCGACATTTCGAATTCTGCACTCACGGAGCCCGCCGGACCGAGAGTTGCCGCAACTCGTTTTCTACTATTGGGAACTGTTGCCATGCTGTTGGGATATTGCGTGTCTTGCCTGACGAGGTTCTATGATCTTGAGAGTGTTTCCAAAGATGAAAAATCGCACGTTTCCTCGCCGGTGATACCTGATTTACATCTTGCGACGGGCAGGTCGTGGAGCCAACTCATGGCAGAACCACCTTTCGTCCAACCTCCACCTCCCACCGAACGTGCGATCAACTATTGGATGATGGACAAGCGAGTAGTAACGCAGTCCTTTGTGTGGTTCAGCATGGGATTCGCTCTTGCGCTCTACGGACTGTTCGTCGTCGCCTGCGACATTGCTGGTGTCCGGATCGGACTATTCGAGATGTTCGGAAGGAATCCGTTAGCGGCTTACATTATCAACCATCTGGTTAATCACACCATCTTTTCGATCGTTCCAAAGGACTCGCCACTCGTTTGGAGTCTGTGTGGTTTATCGATGGCATTGGGAGTGACGTGTTGGTTTGTAAAATTTTTGGACGATCGCAAGCTCTACCTGCGATTGTAGGATCGTTTCGAAGTGTTGATTTCCTATTTTGATTGGCTACCATAATCCCTTCGTTTACGCTTTAACGTCCTTTCATGTCGTGGAGAATCCATCATGCGTCGATTTGTACTATTGTTTGGTGCTGTGGTCTTGATGCTAGGCCAAGCTGTTTCTCAGGATCCAGTCAAACCTGGTAAAGAACACGAGTTCTTTAAGGAGCTTGAAGGCGACTGGGATTTCTCAGCCGACGGTGGAATCCAAGGCAAATCCACTTACAAGATGGTTCACGGAGGCCTGTGGCTCGAATCCAAGATCGAGATGATGATGCCGTCGGGCAAGTTTACCGGTCAAGGCTTGGACGGGTATGATCCTGTCAAAAAGAAATACGTAGCAATATGGGTTGACTCGATGTCCGCTGCACCCGTTGTATTGGAGGGTGATATGGATTCTGCCACCAAAACCATCACCATGCTGGGCAAAGGTCCAAACGAAACAGGGCAGATTGTCGACTACAAGATGGTAACCCATTACAAAGACAAAGATACCCATCATTTTAAAATGTGGATGGGCAAGCTGACAGGCGACCCGAT
>JBEBHM010000025.1:0-24037 GCA_040080875.1 Pirellula sp. | reverse complement strand
GCAAGGTGAGTATCATTCGGTCGCTTGCCTATAGAAAATTGAAAAGGGAAAGCTGCGAGGCGTTGGCCAACAGCCGCAGGCTGGCTTCGTAAGCGGCTTGCCGCCCAGTCAATTCGGTAATCGTAGCAGCCATATCGGCTTCCAAGTTTCTTGACTCGTCCGCCTTCATTTCAATCTTGTTTTCTTCTTGCAACGCCTTGAGGTCGTCGATCCGCTGTTGTTGCACGCCCAGCGACCCTCGGCTCAAGGTCAATCGCGAAAGGTCTTGGTCCACAAGGTCGAGAGCCCGTCCAACAGCAAATGAGTCATTGGATTCCACGGCGTCGCGAAGTCGAACAAGCGAGTTAAACACTCCCTTGACTTCCTGCGGATTGGTATCTTTGCCTGTGAGGATGTAGTCGGTGCCGACCACTGCCCCTTCGGCTTCCAGAGATCCTTTGGGGATGAACCCAAGATCCCACGCAGCGGTACCACTGCCTAGATTCCGGATCTTTATTGGGCCTGGTGCTGTGGTGAGAGGTGGCCCCAGTGGATTGGGCACATAAACTGGTGAACTCAGTTGAATTCCGTTGCCGACCGGATTGAGGCTCGCAGTGACTTTGGTGGCCGCATTTTGATTCGATCCATGCGCATTGATGAGATCGATAACGTCCTGAATCGTAGCTCGACCATCGAGGTCGATTTTAAGCTCCGTTCCATCATTGCGGATGATGGATACGTCCGATCCCTCTCCGAATCCGACCCCACGACCATAGTTGAGTTCGTCGAGGCGAGTTTGGCCAGGGAATGTTCGCAATCCCAATCTCTCGGCCAAAGAACCCGTTCGTTCGCCGATGGAGAAATCAGAGCCGCTCTGCGTCGACCTAACCCTCAGAGATCTGCCATCGGGTGTAAGATCCGCCAAAACCGTCGCACCTGAGTTGTTGATGGAATTGGTGAGGTCCTCAAGAGTCAAGGCGGTCCCAACGGAGATGTCGTAGATTTTTCCGTTTTGTTCGATGCGAAGTCCGTCGTTGGGATCGAAGCCTAGTCCGTTATTGAGTTGCGAGAGTAGGGTCGTGGGCCTCATAATCGGATCGAGTGCTGTACCGAGGATCGGAAGTGTTGGAGCAGGAGTCGTTGAAACAATTCCTAGATCCGCCGCCGTTCGACCAACACCTGACTCAAGGATTCGAAGTGATCCGCCATTTCCATCCGCGTAATCCACCGTGAGCGCCCCGTTGGTGAGGGTTATTTCGACATCGCGCCCGCTGAGTTTTACGATTCCATTGACTCGTTGGAGTACATCGCCCACCGTTTCCGCATTGGCGAGGTCGACACTCACCCGATCGATCCCGTCGGTAAACTGAATCGCACCTGGCGAAATGCCTTGACCTCCATTCAGATCGACAAGGCGAGTCGAAGCGTCGGCGGCTGGATTGAGGTCGACTCGCGAAACGACGGAGTCCGAAATGAGCCCCAACGCCCTTTGGCCAGTCACATTGTGGGCAATATAGTCACCATTGTTGGCCACGGTAAGCAAGCTATTATCGTTGCCAGTAAATTGGATCAGCCCGTCCGACGATCCAACCGCAGGCTCGCGAACAGTACCTCCCGAGAATAGGTATCGATCTTGATATTGCGTATTGGTAACTGCGGCCAATCGATTGATGGATTCATTGATTTGGGTAAGCCAACCTTGTCGTTCATCGTCGCTCGCGACATTTCCGGCCGCCTCGACTCCCAGTCCCCTAGCTTCGATCAAAATGGATTGCGCGTTGGCGAGATTGGATTCGGTTACGTTCAAATAACCCTGAGATGAATCCAAGTTACGAAGTGTTTGATCGCGGAACTCCAGTTCGCGCTGGAGACCGATTACCCGAATTGCGGCGGTCGGGTCCTGGCTCGGAGTACTAAACCGACGTCCAGTACTCAGTTGAGTCTCCAGTTGCTCAATGGCGATTCGGCCTGCCTGCACTTGATAGAGCGATCTATTCCTCGAAAGGGCATCACTCGTTCGACCGGCAACAACTGGGTAAAAGGAACTGATCATGATTTGGCTAGATAAGGTTGACCAGCGTGTCTAGCATTTCCGCGGCGGTGGCAATGAGTTTAGACGAAGCTTGGAAAGCCCGTTGGTAGAGTAGCATCTTGACGGCTTCTTCATCCAAATTGACGCCCGAGATTCCGAGATGTTGAGCTTCCAATGTCTGTTGGAAATTCCTTAGTCCATCCGTAACACTTCGTTGTGAATTGATCTCTCGAGTCGTGTCCGAAATCAATTCGTCATAGAGCCCATTGATGCTCCGACCTCCGAGCAATTCATTGGATCTTGTGAAAACCTCAGCCATGAGGATCGCATTGTCGGCACCGTTTCCAATCCCTTTGTTGCTAATGGCCAAGTGGGATGGGTTTTCGATCAGATCGGCGCGAACGGCAATGTTAGCCGCAGAATCACCATTAAAGAATGTGTTGATTCCCATTGCAGACAGGATGCCGCTAGTGTCGCTAGCAAAACTGAAGCGAATCGCTTCGGAGTCCGCCTTGATCTCGAGACGGCCGGCGTTCGTCACGACCGCAGAAATGCCGTCTACGTTGTTGATGGCGGTGGCAAGTTGTTGAAGTGACGTGTCGCTTGAGAGCCCTTGTTGTTGGATAAAAATGTCGTTTGTTTTTGTCTTGCCGGTTCGCGCGTCTTGAACGTGAATAACAAAGGAGCCATTATCGAATTCCAGTTCTGGATTGGACTGTTCCAAGGGAATTGAGGAGTGTTCGATAATCGTGTCGCTTAGTACGGACGAAAAACCTTGCGTACCTTGTCCCTGAGAATGGATATGATTAACGGAGCGAATGATGTCTTTCGCAAGCGCATCAAGTTTGTTTTGGAATCCGCCGGACGTCGAGGTGAGAGCAGTTTCGTAAAGACCTTTGACCTTCCCTCCCGAAACCTCGATCGCGCCGTCTGTATCGGTAAATCGTATCTCGAGGAAACTTTCGTCCCCCTCCTGAGTCAGCGTTGCCGTAACTTCGCGAGGAATGTTGTTCGCAACCAAGTAGTCACCGCCGACGAATACGGTTACTGCCCCAGTCGGTTCCTCCGAAACTGTAATGTCGATCCAGGATGATAATTCATCGAGCGCCTTGAGCCGTTCGTCCCGCAAGCCAACTGCGTCGGAATTCGATAACGAGCCACCTTCGATCTCCACAACGCGCTGGTTGAGTTTCGCGATTTGGGAAACGATTCGATTGATTTCGCCGGAGGCCTGACCAATTTCTACTCGATTTTGCAAAGCGATATCGGATAGACTCCCCGAAAGACTTCGAAGCTGCGTTGCCAACTCCTGCCCACGCTGAATTGCCAGCACACGCACCGAATCGCTGCCGGGCTGGTTAGCAATGTCTTGAAAAGAATTTGCGAATCGGCTGAGATTCGAGGAAAAATCGGTGTCGGACAATTCGTTCAGCAGGCTTTCAATCTTTCGATTGGTTCCTTCAAGCTGTTCTTGGAAGGATAGTTGGCTTTGTGTCTGTCGCAGTCGATCCAGTACGAACGTATCCAGTTTTTGTTGGACGCCGACTGCATCGACACCTTGGCCAAAAATCAAGTCACCTGATTTATAGCCAAATGCAGGAGCTAGGATCAGTTCTTGTCGAATGTACCCTGGCGTGTTGACATTAGCGATGTTGTTGCCGACTACCTGCAATCCGAGTTGATTCACTCGGAGTGCGTTGGCTGATCCTTGGACTGCGCTAAAAAGGCTCATGGGCTATGCTGCTTCATTGATGAGGAATCCACCTTCGAGCGAATGCGATTCGCTTGGCGCATAAGTGGCCGAATCGGCTTTCCCTGTCGATAAAATCAGCAACAACTCCGAAACAAATGACTTGGATTGAAATGCGGAGACCCAAAGCGACATGCTCAGCTGCTGAATCCGCGATAACTGCAACTCGAGACTGGCCAGGCGATGTGTCCAAAGAGAAGGCCATTGCGTGTCAAGTTGTTGCGCTAGTTCTCGAAGGCTCTTGGACGTGTACCCCAATGCGGCAGCATCATCTAACAACCGTTGCCTTTCATCCTTGCACGCTTTGATTTCGTCGTGGATGTTTTCGCCGATTGGGCAAAGTTCGTTGATGCGTGAAAAATCGCCTAACAAGTAGGACACCTGAACGTCATTAAGGGTAGACTCCCACCGGCCCAACACATCGGAGAATCGATCCAACCAGCGACCGGTGCAATTGATCAAGACAGGAACCATTGTTTCCCTTTGTCAAAGTGTGCGGAAAAGCCTTCATCCCCTGATCGGGGATGAAGGCAATTGCTTTTGCGTTGTAGCGAGACCGAACGAGTCGGGGGCAGATCGCATTAGAATTTGAACGTCAAGCCAAGATCCAATCCATGCAAGAAGAATGTATCGGTTGCGAAGCGTGGGGACGGTGAGAGAATTGGTTGATTGTTAACTGCACCGACAAAATCGATGTTCGGATCGATTTGGTCCGCCGCCATCGCAACACTTGGGAATAGCAGCATCGTATAGCCGATGCCGAATTGAGCTTGTCCCAGCTGGTACTTGATCTTTGCACCCGCCTCAGGCAAAAACGTGAACTGATTTCGAGTGTTCACGCCAATGTTGCTGCTTTGAGCGAACAATCCGCGCGGACCTGCGGCAGGGCTCTGCGTATTGGTGATCGAAAACTGACCATCCACCCTCGTGCTTGATTGCATGTTTCCAAGAGATATCTTCCCCAAAGCGGAGAATGTGAATCGCCCCTTGTTCAGCTCGTGCAGCAGCCCAAGATGTCCACCATGGAACTGATTCTTAGTTCCGAAAGTGTCTTGTGTCGTTGTGATCGTACCATCCTGAATAATGTTTCCGGTGAGACCGTCCACGACTTCCGTTGTCAGCCCCAGGGAACTATCCAACCGAACAAACGTGTAACCGGTCAAGAAATCAACCCTTGAGCAACCTTGCTGAGCCAACAGCGTTCGGAGATAAAGCTCACCAGCAATCAGGTCCAGATCGGTTGCGAGCTGAATCGTCCCCGTATTGGCGCCTTGTCCAGTTTGTGCTTCGTTGACGTTGTAAATGGCAGGCGAACCGAAAAACGTGCTGAAGTATGGAACCCCCGTCGAGTTACCACCATTGGTAAAAGTCTGATTGGTACCGTCGGTGAAGATCCCCCAGCCTCGTGCACCGACGCCAAGCGTCTGATTGCAATCAAGCCACTTGCCCACATTGACCCGCCCTCCCACCAGCAGGTTAGTGCCCAATCGATTGTCTTGACCGCCAGCCAATACGGTGGTTGGAGTCTCATTCGGAGTCGCTCCGCCGACCACCAGGGGAACTCCAGCAACTCCTTTGCCCCACCACAAAAGCGTCTCGCTTTCCAGCCATCCAAGAGAGCCATTGCGTGGTCCTCGCGACGGTGCGCAAACCGAGCCACATGAACTGGCACCACACGCTCCCGAACAGCCTTCACCACCCACCGAATATTCGTGCGGGGTGAATTGCATGCTTGAGTCCAAATACGATGGAGCCGGCGTCGCATCCCCCACGACATTGGACCGGAAGGCTGTCGGTCGAGAGTTGTTCGGAACGTCGGACACAGATTCGTCGTCATTCGCGACTCCCCCGTCACCGATTCTGCCAGCGCTCGAAGCAGGAACCACGTCATAGTAGTCTTGCCCCAACGCGACGGCGGAACTCCCAGTTCCACACAGAGAGGCAATGATAAGGGTGAGTTTTTTTCTATCGATTCTCATAGGTTTCTTTCTCGCTAAGCTTGGGCTTGCGTACGGTTCGGATATTTGGATCGGTAAGATTGCTCAGAAAATCCGGACAAAAAGGATCGTTACGCACATTCCCCTTAAACTACCTAGACTGCCTTTGACGAATTTTCCGCCCAAACTCCTGACCGACAATGACTTTGCGTGCTACGTTGGAAAGGAATTTGCAGACGCGAAGGCTCCAGCCGCCTACAATCAAGGTCCAAGTCTCCACCGTTTTCTTTAGCCATCAAAGCTATGTCCAGTTTGCTAGATCCCACATCGGATAATTCTGCAGAGCCTGTGTTTGCAACCGGCAAGGCAACATTGCCGCCCAAATCCACGGCCAACGCAAAATTGCATTTGCCCTATCGCCCACATGTTTCGGCAGGCTGGATTTTGCCCGGCGTTGCCCGCTACAAAGTAAACCAATGGCTGGAACAAACCAGGGCAGTCAACGCTCTGGAAGACGCGCGGAAAGCCCTCACCGAACCGCAAATTCGCAAGGAAGCACTCTCGCTGGTCTATCGCGCGAAGAGCGGCGAATCGCTCTCGAGCTTGCTCCCCGAAGCGTATTCCCTCATTCGTGAAGCTGGCAACCGAGCTCTCAACATGCGCCACTACGATGTTCAGATACTCGGGGGCATCTGCTTGTTCAATAGCTGCATCGCCGAAATGCAAACGGGCGAGGGCAAGACACTCACGGCGACATTGCCGCTCGTGCTCCATTCACTGGTCGGAAAAGGTGCTCATTTGGCAACCGTCAACGACTACCTTGCGCATCGCGATGCCGAGTGGATGAAGCCGATTTACGAAATGCTCGGCTTTCGCGTGGGAACGATCCTAGAGAAACAGGATCAGGATCAACGCCGAAAAGGATACGGGGCAGACGTCACCTATGGAACAGCCAAGGAAATTGGGTTTGATTTTCTACGCGATCGATTGCTCATGCGGGCCCAAGGTCGTGCCGTAGACGACTTCTTAGGAACCGGATCGCAAGAGCGTTGGACTTCGGCTGGCGAACAACCCGTTCAGCGAGGTATGCACTTCTGTCTCGTCGACGAAGCCGATAGTATCCTCATCGACGAAGCGAGAACTCCGCTCATCATCGGCTCGCGCGGCGGAGAAGAAAGGCAAGTCATCGCTGCAACTTACAAATGGGGCGCAGAACACGCATCCAAATTCATCGACAAAGAACACTTCAAGGTCGATGAGGATTCTCGAAAAATCGAACTGAACGCGCGAGGTCGCCAATTTGTCCGATCCCTGCCGCGCGACGAACTTGTTCGAACCGTAGCGTTGGTAGACCTCTATGAATACGCAGAACGTGCCATCAAAGTCCATCGGGATTTCCATTTGAATCGACAGTACGTGATTCGCGATAACGAAATCGTGATCGTCGATGAATTTACCGGACGACTGGCAGAGGGTCGAAAATGGAGAGATGGGATCCACCAAGCCATCGAGGCAAAAGAAAACCTGACCGACGTCGCAAACTCCGGAGGGACCGCTGCTCGCATCACCATTCAAGATCTGTTCCTTCGTTACAAGTCACTCGCGGGTATGACCGGTACGGCCGCAACCAGCGCACGCGAACTACGTCGCATCTACAAAACACCCGTCGTCCAAGTCCCCACGAATCGACCACCCCACAGAAAAAAACTCACCGATTCAGTCCATCACGATATGACCAAAAAATTTGAAGCTATCGTCGAAGAAGTCAAGGCGGTCAACGCCATCGGTAGACCAGTACTTATTGGAACAAGATCGATCGACAAATCTCACACTCTCGCAGAAATGCTCCGCAAAGAAGGACTAGAAGTCCAAGTGCTGAACGCCAATGAAGTGGAACGAGAATCCGAGATCGTTTCCAAGGCCGGAGTTAAGTCCCAAATCACCGTAGCAACCAATATGGCTGGTCGAGGGACCGACATCAAGTTGGACGACGAAGTTCGTGCACTAGGTGGCATGATGGTCATTTGCACCGAGCTACACGATGCCGCGCGAATCGACCGACAGTTGATCGGACGATGCGGACGACAAGGGGATCCAGGGACCTATCGACAATACCTTTCGATGGATGACGAAATACTTAGGAATGGCTTTGGCCTGAAGTCGGCTGAAAAGTTAGCGAAACTAGGAGCCTCTGGTGGCTCGCTCTCGAGCCAAGCACCCCGTTTCAAACGCGCGCAGCGAAAAGTTGAACGGAAACACTTCCGTGACCGTATGGCCCTGATGCATCACGAGAAGGAACGAACTAAGATTCAAAGGGAAATGGGACAAGACCCCTACCTCGATTCTGCAGAATAAAAATAACCAGTCCTGCACGAAGGAATGTGAGACACCGCGTCGATGAGTTTGCTGAGTAGTTCGTTCTCTTACCTTACGCTTCAGCAGCCTCGCATGCGCAAAGGCTCGTTCGCTAGCCTCGTCGGATCGACGCCACTGCTCGATGTTTTCGTGGCTGGCCCCGAAAATCAATGGTGCCTCGAATGCCTGTCACCCTTCGGCGTCGAGCAACTGCCGAGACGCTCCCCGCTCTTTTTGTATGGCCCAAGCGGCTCTGGCAAGACCGCTCTGGCCCTGACGCTCGCTGCACGTTGGATCAACGACTCCGGCGACCGAACAATCACTGTCACAAGCGGCTCCGATTTTGCAAAAGCACTGACGCGCGCTATCGAAGCGGACGATATGGAAAGATTTCGCCAGATGCATCGCGAGTGCAATTGCTTGGTGGTCGACAACATTCATGAACTGGCCACAAAACCAATCGCTCAAGAAGAGATGATCGCAACCATTGAACGACTCGCCGTCGATGGACTAGCTGTAATCGCCACCGCTCCCGAGCTCGCACCGTTGACACCTAACCTGCGACTTGCACTATCCAGCCGTCTTAACGGAGGTTTAAGTGTTCCGGTTGCCTATCCGTCATTCAGCACTCGCATTGAGTTACTTCGATTGCTGGCCAAACAACTCCAACTGGATATCGCCGAAACCGACCTGGATGCGATGGGTGAACAACTTCAAGACGGCGTGTCTGCGTTGCAATTGCGCGGAATTTTGATCCGCTGGTCGCATCACGACCGCATGAATCCGGTTCGATCGCAACGAGAATCCAAACGACTGATCGACAAACTCGTCGACTCGCAAACCGCCAAATCGCCAGACCTGACTGCTATCGCCAAAGTCGTTGGTCGGGAAATGCAAATCACGCTGGAGGTCCTTCGCGGCCCAGGACGCAAATCCAGCGTGGTGCGTGCACGCGGTTTAGCCATGTACCTCATGAGGAAACTCACCGACGAATCTTACCAAAACATCGGTGCGTACTTCGGTGGTCGAGACCACACCACCGTCATGCACGCATGCAAAAAAACGGAAGAGGATCTTCATAGCGATTCGGAACTCATGCGAACCGTCGACCGGGTCCGACAACGACTCGTCACCTAATGCGTCTTCATTCTGCTTCCCTTGCTCGCGCTGCGGGCTCGTATTGTCGGTTGCGTCTGTTAAAGATCCCGATGCTGCAGGATCTTTAACAAGATCCACCACCCAAACAATCAGGTGTGAAGAAATCTATGTAAGCGTTCGCAATTCTGCTCGCATGTAGCGGAAACCGTCAAGGTTTTCGAGGCGTTTTCGAAACGCTTGACGCGTTCCGCTACGGCAGAATTGCGCACCATCATTTAGTCGCTCCGCCCATCACTCGGCGCCCATCACTCGGCAAGCAATTTTTGGATCTCTGATTCCAGAGCGTTCGCATTGGCTTCCCCCGAACCGACCTTCAACATCCGAATGTGGCCCCGTTTGTCGATCAAGACTGCTTGAGGAATCCCGCTCACCATGAGCTTGGCGTTGTAAGTACTTCCTTTCGGCAGAATTACGAATCCATGTTTGAGCCGATGATGCGATCGAAACGATGCGAGCATTTCAAGTTCTTGCTCGTGGGATATGTCCTTGCCACGCACAGCCCGTTTGTTTTGCTCATCCCATTCATATCCTTGGTCCGAGGTAATGCCCAAGACGACAAATCCCTTCTCCGAAAATCGCTCGTGCCAATCGATCAAATGCGGAAAGGTGGCGATGCATGGTCCGCACCAAACGGCCCAGAAATCCAACAAGACAACCTTGCCACGAAGCTGGCCGATCTGGACGGGCTCCATTCCCACAAACGATTCGGCTTCGTAATCAGGCGCTTCTGTACCGACGAGCTTCTCCCTCGCTGCAGATTTTTCGAGAGTCGGAAGATACGAGTCAATCCGTTTCTTAATCGCCGCCAAGCCCTTTTCATCTTCGGATTCAAAGGCATCCAATCGTGCCTTTAGTTCTTTTGCCAGCTCCAGTCCGTGCACCGAATCGGAATACAAACGAGATGAAATTTCTGATGACTTCAGTGTTACGTAAGCTTCCAAATCTTTGATCGTTTTGGTAGTATTCACTCGCTGTTCGAGAAATTGCTCGGCCCGTTGAAAAACTTTGGACGATGCTTCGGGTGCCACTTCGCGAAACAAAGCGACAAATGTATTCGCCGCCATCGCCAAATCGCGAGGCGCGTCAACCTCGCCCAATACGCCTTTTTCCAATTCATTGAAAACCGATAAGAGATTGGCTTGGGCCTCGTCCACCTTGCCAGCTTGTTTGAGCAAACGTGCCAACTGCAATTCCGCCGATCGTTTGGCAGAAAGTGCAGGGCTGCCAGCAGATGACAGTTTTGCTAACGTTTGCTTAGTCGTCCCAATCGCTTCGTCAAACTTCTCTTTCCGAGTCAAAAGCATTCCGTACGAACTCGTGGCCATATGCAACTCATTGGCGGCCGCTGTCGAAAGACTGACTCGATTGCTCAATCGCTTGACCAAGTTACCCAATCTTGTCGTCGCCGCAGCTTCGTCGACTCGGATCAAACGATTGGCCAGAATAAAGTCGAGCGATTGCAACTTGTCCGAGTCGGGCGATTTCGCAATCTCCGCATCCAACATGCTGGCCGCTTCCTCCAACTTGGACTCCTTGATCAGTTCATTGTATGCGGCCGCGTCAAATGGCGTTGGTTCGGCGACCTTGGCAGGACTGCCTTCTTGAGCCGAAGCGGGGCTCATCATCAGAAGCATCATCCCAAGCAATGCTGTGATCGTTTTCATCGTGTGTCTCTATTATCAAATTAGAAGCGCGGGAACGTCTCCGACCTTTGCGGCGAACAATACTTTCATGAAGTATCGCGGGACGGATTTGGAGGTAACCGCTAAGATACCAAGATCACCCATGAGAGAGCGAATAGGCGTTCGATTTTCTAGGATTTTTCTCTTCATGACAGAAGTCCCAGAACCCGTCCACAACGCGAACCTCGACACCCCAATTAGCATGCAAAATCCCAGAGACTTCGCATGAAAAACGAGCGAGTTCGAGCTGGTCCGCACGACGTCGCGAGTGGCTGTTTGTCGTGCCGAGGCATAGGCAGGTCTCGGCTCAAGGACCCGAACTTTGAATGCGTGTAACGTCCGCTTCGCTCGGACTAAGGCCCTTTGGCAAATACGAGAATAACTCAGCCCGATTCAACCAAAACCTAATCTTGTAGTCGCCTCGCTTTTCCGTTTCCGGAATGGCATTCGCATTCCACCGCAAGTCATGCCTTACCGAGTCGCCCGCGAATGGTATACACTCCCCGCGCGAAAAGCCTGGCACCACTCGGTTCTTTCGATCTAGGATCTCCGCCGAAATCGACCCGCCCACTTTCGTCCTGCCATTGATTGTCACGACAGGAGTTTGAAACGGCTCGCGGCGCGTAATGAGCCAACCCTCGGTTTCATCCTGCGTTGCCATAGAGCAGAAACCATCGAGCCGCAGCGTGGCTAACCCAATGGACGCCTGCACCCGTTTTTCGTCGTGTACGCGATCCGTTCCGCCGTAGTAGAAGTACAACAGGTCTCCCACCACGATCGGTGCTCGGGCCGTTACGATCATTCCTCGATCCCATTCGCTCGCAGCACCTAATGGAATAAACTGCTTGCGATCACGCGGTCGGGTCCAATTGACCAGGTCCCACGACCAAGCCAATTGAACTTCGATGTTGCGCGGCGAGTCGGATTGGGCTTCATGCATCTTGTCCACGCTGTACTCACCGAATCGAAAATAGCGAGCTCGATAGATCCAAGGAAGTCCCAGATAGAGACCTTGATATGCAAACGCCGGCATACCGTATATTTGAGCATCGCTTGGATCCATGTCGTCCGCGACAAACACAGGTCCATCGATCGGCTTGGTCCACTCCTGGCCATCCGCCGACCACGCGATCCCCACCGCACGTCCACGCCGAGTCCGTGTTTTCCAAGTGCAATAGTAGCGCTCCGTGTAGGGATCGAAACCAAAGTTAACAACATCCGACGAACGGAACAACGGTTTCTTAAGGCTCTCGTCGGGGTATCGCCAATGAACTCCATCCGGCGAAAAGGCAACTCGAGGATGCCCCACTTTGCCATCGAATCCATAGAGTGCGTAACGTCTCATCGGGTCCGCCTCACGTGGCCGAACAATCACGCTTGGGTTGTGGCACCGCCCGCCGGTCTTCTCCACATCGAACTCCGATACGACGAGATTGGTAGGTGAACCTTGATATCGAATCACATCGAGATTGTTTTTGTGCCAAACGATCCCGTCGGTTGATTCTGCATAACCAACGTGATTCCCTTGGAACAGGACCTGATACCAAATGCGAAATCGATCCGGTCCCTTCATAACCGTTCCATAAACGTATGGTCCCGTGATAGCCGAAGTTCCTTCCCAAGGCCGATCGGCCACCAGGACGGGATTGGCAGCATGCTTCTGAGCGGCATGAAAAACTCTTTCGAGGCCATGCCGTTCTTCGACAACGGTCGAATCGAGAAATAAACGTCTCCAAGGACCATTGCGAGCCCCGGCCAACTCGGTCGCTGACAAGTCCTCATGGTCGGCATCGTTTTGCTTGGTGTCGTCCATCGCCGACCAAAACGCTGAATGACTCGATCGTTGAGAAGCAATCGCGGCAAGCCAACCAAGGGTCGAACATGTAAATCGTCGTCGAAACATTTGATAAACAACGTTAGTGATTGGAAGTGAGTTGTCGCATTGAAATTAGACGAAAGCCTAGCACTCGGCAACCGAGCAAGACAATTATCGACGCGCAGATGAGACCCGCTGAATACGAGTATAAATGAAGAATGGCGTTGGAGTTCCAGAGGCTATTAGCGATTGGAGGAAGCAGATCAAGAAGTGCAAGCGTGATAGGCGACGCTCCCGCAAAAACAATCGCAAGCACAAAGCCTGCAATCGTTTTGTGGCGCTGCGTCAGCGCGAGCCATAAGCACGGAAGGAAGGTCGCACTCGAATTGCATAGAAATATCATGGCTGCCAAGGTAAAGTCCATTGGAATGGGGCCAATTATCAACTCCCAAGAGACTGAATTACGTACCAACAAAACCAAGAGGGCCGAAACCGCCATCAGTACAATCAGGTTTGCAACGGAAAATGAGGCGGGCCGAAACGCCGCTTGATCCTCGATTTTTTCCGACGCAGTTTCCGACAAGATCGCGACGCCCGAATACCGTCGAAAAATCATCAACAAGATCGCATTGAAACTGAATCCACCGATCGCTATTCCATAGATAAACACTGCAGGTCCGGTAGGTAAGTCGCCCCTGCCAATTCCAAAAACAAACATCGTCGCAGCAAAGCCAAGCAGCACGCATGCAAGACTAGCTCGCTGAAAAAACCCATAAACACCAAATACTGCCATAGTCGACAATAGCCCAACTTCCGCCGCAAGAATGCCATAGCAAAAAAAGATCTCCATATAGATCGGGTCGTCTATCTGCACATCCTGGAATGTCATTGGTACAAGCAAATTGCCGATACAAAAAATCGTTGAGACCAAAACGATCGGCAACCAATCTGCCACGATGAGTGCAAGGGTCCGGACATCGGATCGACTCTGTTCGTCCTCGGTTGCGTTCATTTTCATGGCAACGTGATCAACTGGATAGTAGAAACTCTAGCGATCTAATAGTATATCTAGCCTGATTCTCTTCGTATCGAATCTTGTCGCTTCATTTCGAATCGTAATAACTTGGCGGTGGTAACCATCCAATGAGTCAACAACCGGTCGGCTACTCAGGAAAATCCCTCGCTCAAAAACTTGGAATCATCGAAGGCATGCGAGTGATCGTCAAGAATGCTCCACCCGACTATGAACAACTTTTGTCGCCTTTGCCCAACGATGTCACCTTCGCCAGCCGCATTTCCAAGAACACTCCTTGGGTTCATATCTTCTGTGTCGAAAAATCGGACTTGCGAAAACAACTGGAGTCCCTGCGAGAAAAAATAGACGTTCAGGGCGTCGTGTGGGTGTCGTGGCCAAAGAAGAGCGCCAAGGTTTCGACCGACATCACGGAAGACACGATACGCGTTGTCGCGCTCCCGCTCGGTTTTGTGGATGTCAAGGTCTGCGCCGTCAGTGAGATTTGGTCTGGACTGAAGCTGGTCATCCGGAAAGAACTGCGCTAATGCGTCTTCAATGAAAAAATTGGGGTAGTGGAGGTTGTTAAACCTCCAGGAACGCGGGATCTTTAACAAGATCCACTACCCTCAACCCCAAAAACAAGGATCGTGCGATGCACTAGTTCTTGGGCGCCAGCTTGGGATCGTATTTGTTACCGGCTGAAACTTGCGTAACGGTCAATCGGATCTTGGTTGGGAAATATTTTTCATGATCGGTTCGCTTGTGGGCATGACCTTGCCCGCCACTATCGTCTTTGATGACCAAGTCCATTTGCTTGATACCCTGGCTCCAAACGATCGAGTCATTTTCCCAAAACTTGGTCATCGAGATATCCTTGTCGTAGATCCCCTTGGACTTGTAGATATCCGTGCCCAAACAGCCGTAACCGTTCTTCTGCCCCTTGTTAGGGATATAGCAAATGCTCCAAGTGGTCGGCGCGTCGCCGTCGGGTTTTTCAAGGACCTCCAATCGAATATGCACGGTCCCGTTTCGATAATCTACCGGTGAGGTCCAGTCCTTGGGGCGATCGACGTTGAGCAGCTTATCCTTGACGTAATAATGTGACTTGCTGGGCTTAGAATTGTCCGCGTCATTTTTAGTGTAGGTAAACGTGACGTCGAATAAAACGAACTGATCGGCCCAACAATTTGAATGGACCAAAACGACATGACCATCGTGCAAATCCGTATCCAATCCTGACAATAAACGGATCTCAAGTCGGATGAATGTATCACGGGTAGTTTCCTATTCATGGTTGGCGGTTCGGTAGGAATCGGGCTACCGTTCATGTGTTATACTGGTGCCAAGGGAATCGCATGCCACGGAAAATTCGAGAATTGATTTCGGACCTTGAGAACGCTGGGTTCGTGAACCGCGGAGGAAAACGTAGCCATCGAAACTTTACTCACCCGAAGGTGGTAAATCCCGTCACGATATCGGGAAAACTCGGCGATGATGCTAAACAGTACCAAGAGCGAATCGTAAAGTACGCAGTGGAGGAAAGCAAGAATGAGTGATGCCGATCGCTATACAAAAATTGTTTATTGGTCAGAGGAAGATCGATGCTTTATAGGGTGTTGTCCAAGATTAGTCCTTGGTGGTTGTCACGGCGACGATCCCAAGAAAGTTTTTGCAGAGTTATGCGAAATCGTGGCTGAGGCTGTTGAGCTTTACACGAAAGATGGTCGCCCGTTGCCTCCACCCGATTCCAACTTCGACTGGCCCAGACAATCGCATACGATGATTACGAAATAACACGCACGAATCGCTCCGACACAGTGGCTTACGTCTATTTCTTTCGTCCGATCCAGTTGAAGCCAGCATCATTTTGCCAGCTTGCGCAAGACCTCGATTCCGCGATCGAGGGTCGCGTCGCTGGCCGCAAAGGAGATGCGGAAGTGAGTATCGCGAGTGGAAAAAATGTTGCCTGGAATGATCAGCAATTCATGTTCGATGGCGCGGCGTACAAAATCGTTAGCCGTCCCTTTGGGTACCTTTGGAAAGATATAAAAAGCACCGCCTGGTTCGGTGAACTCGTAATAGCCCCGCAGCCCTTGAACGATGCGATCTCGTTTTCCTGAGTAGTCTCGATAGAACTGAGTCATATCATAGTCCATGGCAGCCAATGCTCCCCATTGCATGGGTGTCGGTGCGCATACAAACGAGTACTGTTGTAGCTTGATCATCGTTTGAATCACTTCGGCTGGGCCATGAACATAACCCAACCGCCATCCGGTCATCGCATGGCTCTTCGAGAATCCGTCGATCACGATCGTGCTCGAATTGAATTCGGCAGGTGATCGCATGGGACCTGAATAATGGAATCCGCTATAGATTTCATCCGAGATGAGCGCGACGTTCTTTTCATGGCAGAGCTGCGCGAGACCTTGGATTTCCTCCAAGGTTGCAGTCACCCCGGTTGGATTTCCAGGACTATTAAAAAGTACCAGCTTGGTTTTGGAGGTTATCGCGTCGCGGACCTTGTTGAGGTCGATTCGAAAATCTGGATACGTGTCGATCAAGATGGGTACGCCGCCAACCAACTGGATCAACGGCACGTACATCACAAAGTAGGGATCAAATACGATGACTTCATCGCCTGGGTCCACCAACGACAGCAGGGACAAAACAAGCCCGCCGCTGGTGCCAGAGCTCACAAACAATTTCCGATTGGAGTGACCATACTTGCGATCGATTTCCGATTGGAGTCGTTCTCGCAAAGGGGTAATGCCTTGAGTTGGCGAATAGGCATTGCGACCTTGCTCGATCGCCTCGATACATGCTTTTTTGATCGGACCGGGCACATCGAAATCGGGTTGTCCGATCGACAGATTGATCGGGTTCTTGAGAGAGGCAGCTAGCTCGAAAACGCGGCGAATACCGCTTGAATCGAAAGCCAACGTTCTTTTGGCGATCCACTCTTTGCCGTCGGTGGGGTTAGTCGTAGAGAGGGGCATTCAAATTCGTAGTGTTGTTGACGATGCTAGGAGTGCAATCGTAAAGGTTTGAAGATAGACTAGGTTCCGAGCTCCCAATGGAACGTTTATTCTGATATGTGCAAGCTACCAATCGTAACCGAAAGCAAAATCATGAGAATCGATCGCCGGCAGTTTGTGTCGAGCATTGCGGCCATGGCGGCATGTAGCGAGCTCGCAGGATTGGGAGCGTTTCGAGCCTCGCAGGCGTACACCCAGGAGGGCGTTCGTCAGCCACTATTTATCGCGACTTGGAATTTTGGGTTGGCGGCCTGCAAGAAATCGATGGAGACCCTTTCTAAATCGGGCTCCATTCTTGATGCTGTCGAACAAGGGATCCAAGTGGCAGAAGCCGACGTGAACGTCGACTCGGTTGGAGTGGGAGGAGCTCCCAACGCAGTTGGGGTGGTCCAGCTCGATGCATGTTTCATGGATGGTGCAACGCATCGTGCCGGTTCGGTTGCAGCCCTGGAAGGCTTTCCTCATCCAATTTCAGTGGCGCGACGGGTGATGGAAAAAACAAAACACGTGATGCTCGTCGGTAATGGAGCGGTTGAATTTGCACGTCGAGAGGGGTTTGATTCCGTTAATCTATTAACAGACGCCCAGAAAAAGAAATGGGAGGGTTGGGTCGCAAAACAACCACCTGCCGGGTCGGCGCCCCCCAATCACGATACGATCTCGCTCGTCGGCATGGATTCCACCGGGCATCTGGTTGGCGGCTGCTCGACGAGCGGTTTGGCATACAAGCTGGCCGGTCGTGTGGGGGACAGTCCAATTATAGGGAGTGGGTTGTATGTCGACGGCGATGTAGGAGCGGCGGGTGCAACTGGAATTGGTGAAAATGTGATGCGGTACTGCGGGTCGTTTCTGATTGTCGAATACATGCGCACCGGGATGGATCCAGAGACCGCGTGCCGAGCGACGATCGAACGTATCTCCAAGAAGGAACGAAGGAAACCATCCGAATTGCATATCAATTTTCTGGCCATCGATAAACAGGGCCGATGGGGAGGAGCTGGGACCGATTCGGGGTTCGAATATGCTGTTGTGACCCCAACATTTGCAGGCTTAAAAAAGCCAACGTTAGTGGAATAGTCTATTCCGGTGGTTAGGACCGCCGAAAAAAGCGTGCCAAACACGTCTTTTAACCCTTGCAGGATTCCGCGTTTGTTCGCTACACTGTGGGGCTTCCCGAGGCGGAAGTCGTGGTCCGTTCGTCCTTTTTCAGGTGAAATGACTTCGGGCAATTTAGCGTAAAGAACGTGCAGATAAAGGTTTAGGAGTAGGCAAGCATGCCGCGTCTTCTCGGTGTTGATATTCCGAATGACAAACAGGTCATTTACTCGCTTCAGTACCTCTATGGGGTCGGCCCATCCGTTGCTCGAGAGGCTTGTGTCAAAACCAAGATCAATCCGGCCAAACGTGCGCGCGATCTGGACGAAGATGAATTGAGCCGTTTGTCGACTCTGCTCGAACGCGATTACACCGTCGAAGGTCCGCTTCGACGACAAATTGGTCAAAGCATTCACCGGCTGCGTGAAATCAAGTGTTACCGAGGGATCCGGCACAAGCAAAGTTTGCCTGTTCGCGGTCAGCGCACTCGGACCAACGCTCGAACGCGCAAGGGTCCTCGCAAGACGGTCGCCGGAAAGAAGGGCGTCAAGGACTTGCGATAATTCGCAGGTCTTGGCTCCATTTCAACCTGGCTTCGCCCATGACGAGTTCATGTATATCTAGGTTGTTCCCGCAAATTTTATACTCCGATTTATTTGTCCTCCGCAAATTTTGTAATTAAGGATCGGTCCGAGCTGTGGCAAAGACAACAACTAATACCAGTGCTTCCGTCGCCAACAAGCGTCGCAAGATTCGACGCAATGTGACGTCGGCAATCGCTCACGTGAAGGCGACTTTCAACAACACCACCGTAACAATCACCGATACCAAGGGTGATACGTTGTGTTGGGCAAGCGCCGGAACGAGCGGATTCAAGGGTTCGCGAAAGAGCACGCCGTTTGCTGGCCAGTTGGCCGCACAACAAGCGGCCGAAAAGGCTGCCAAATTTGGCGTCAAGGAAATCGAGGTTTGGGTCAAAGGGCCTGGATCCGGTCGCGAATCAGCTATTACAGCACTTCAAGCTGCTGGCATCACGGTCAAACTGATCGAAGACATTACACCCATTCCACATAATGGTTGCCGTCCACGAAAGCGACGACGCGTCTAGTCGCTCGCAAGCAACCTTTCACCACATTCCACATTTGTTGTTACTGGAGACACATGGCAATGCACATCCGTTGGCGTGGACTCGAGCTTCCAAGCCAGGTAAGCGTAGATCGATCCACCCTTTCGACAACGTACGGTAAGTTTACGGCTGAGCCGTTTGAGCGTGGCTTTGGTGCTACGATCGGCAACAGCTTGAGACGCGTTTTGCTTTCCAGTTTGGAAGGCAGCGCGGTAACGCAAATCAAGATCCGGGGCGCGCAACACGAGTTTTCGTCGATTCCGGGAGTGCTTGAGGACGTCACCGAAATCGTGCTGAACGTAAAAGCGCTCGTGGTCAAGAACCACAGCGAAAACACTCGAGTCTTGACCGTTACGCGAGAGAAAGCCGGACCGATCACCGGAGCTGACGTTCAAACCGATTCCGACGTCGAGATCATCAACAAGGATCACGTCATCGCAACGTTGACCGCAGATACCCCTTTCATGATGGAAATGGTCGTCGAAAATGGACGCGGGTATGTACCTGCGACCGAGCATAGCTCGGGCGATCATGAAATCGGAATCATCCCTGTCGATGCGGTTTATAGCCCCGTAGTTCGAGTGCGGTATTTCGTCGAAGAAACCCGCGTTGGACAAAAGACAAACTACGACCGACTCATCGTCGAACTCTGGACGGATGGCTCCGTTCATCCCGAAATGGCGTTGGTCGAAGGTGCGAAAATCCTTCGCAAACACCTTAACCCGTTCGTTCAATCCAACGAGCTCGGCAAGCAGGTGCATGCGGTAGCGCGCGGCGGCCCTGGCAGCGCCGAAGCACAATTAGAAGCTAAGCTCAATACGACTGTCGCCGAACTTAAGTTGTCGGTTAGGGCAAATAATTGTCTCGAAGCCGAAGGCATCCGATTGGTTCGCGATCTGGTGCAACGAACGGAAGATCAACTTCTAGAAGTTCGTAACTTCGGCGAAACCACATTGACGGAAGTTCGCGAAAAGCTTGGTAATTTGGGACTGCATCTAGGGATGCGTGTTCCTTCGATGCGATAGAAACTGTTGCAAGGCAGACTACATACTTTCAAATTGATTCATTGTTTTAGCGTTTTGGATATTCGTCATGAGACACCGTAGAAAAGGTCGCGTTTTGGGTCGTTCCCCAGCGCACCGCAAGGCACTATTCTCCAATTTGGTCGCGGCTATTTTCCTGACCGAGCGAGAGACAACGGAGCTTGATGCCAATGCACCCAAGGTCCCCGGGCGAATTGTAACAACCCTGGAAAAGGCCAAAGAAGTTCGACCCTTGGTCGAGAAGTGCATCACCATCGCCCGCAAAGGACTTCTCGCCGAAACCAAGGCTGAGGAGTTTGAAACCTCTGCCGAACGAGGCTCGGAAGAATGGAAGGCCTGGCGCAAGAGCGACCAATGGAGGAAATGGGCGGAAGCCCGTTCTCCCGCAGTCACAGCCCGCCGCCGTGTTTTTTCGATCACTCGCGACAAGCAAGCCGTCGATTTGCTCTTTAGCAAAGTCGCTCCGCGATTTACCGACCGACCAGGTGGCTATACACGCATCCTTCGCTTGGCCAAACCACGCCTAGGTGACAACGGCACCCGAGCGATCTTGGAATTCGTCGGCAAGAACGATCGAGTGACCAAGAAGTCCACGAAGCCATCCTTCGAAACTGCAGAAGCTTCGGAAGCCGCCAGCTAGGGCCATCTCTGAAGTATCGATATTCACAACCGGATTGGGCGCAAGTCCAATCCGGTTCGCATTGAATTGATTCCGATATCACTCATGGAACCTATATTAGCAATAGTAGCAGGACACTCTAGTGTCATGTGTTATACTTGAAACGTTGCCAAATGTTCCAATGGGAATGCCATGAGAAGATTTCCTAAAAACCCGTTACCAGGCATGAACCCCTGGCTCGAAGAGTACTGGGGGGATATTCATTCACGTCTTACATTGTACGCAGCGGACTCTATTGGAGGTCAATTGCCACCTACATTGCATGCACACGTCGAAGAATATCTGGCCATCGAGCATGATCCCGAGAGAGGACTGCCCGAGACACGGTCCATCGCGCCTGATGTGACGATTCGGGAGTCGATTTCGGGCCAATCCGGACCAGGAAGCTCGTCGGTTGCCGTGCTCGATGATCTTGAAACTGACATGGAAATCTGTCGTCGTTGGGTTGAACCTCCTACTTTGCGCCGGATCAAAATTGTCGATACCAGCGATGGCAGCCGAGTCATTACGGTGATCGAGTTTCTCAGTCCATCCAATAAGACTAAGAAAGGGGCGGAGTCGTATATCCAAAAACAACGTGAGCTTTTGGATGCTGACGTCAGTTTAGTCGAGATTGATTTGATTCGGCGAGGCCATTGGATCATGGCGGCTGATGAACAGTGCTACCCTCGACGAGTCAGCAAGCCATATCGCATTTGCGTTTCGCGATCCACTTCCAGTATCAAGAGCGAAGTATATCTAGCGACCTTTGCAAGGCCGCTACCCAAGGTAAAGATTCCACTTCGCGAAAGCGATGCCGACGTTCTCTTGCCGCTTCAACCACTTGTCGACCAAGCCTACGAGAACGGTCGATACGGCAACATCATCGACTACGACAAACTACCCACGTTCGCATTGGAAGCCGAAGAATCCTCATGGATTCAAGATTGGCTGGCAAAGGTGTTGTAAGAAGCTGTTCGCGAAAACGATGGTTCTCGAACAATTGTAAAAAAATAGATCGGAAATCGAGATCTGCGATGGTTTCGTCGAACGGTCAGCTCGAACGGCAGTGCCTAGAACGGCAGTGCCTGGCACCGAACGGCAGATTTGCCTAGCGACATACCCATAGACCCGCGAAGAACAAAATTGTACCGAGCGTGATGTGGATCATGCATTCGCCAAATGCGTAAGCCATTCGACCTTGCTGCATATGTTCGACCAACTCCATGGAGAACGTCGAAAACGTTGTGAAGCCCCCGCAAAGCCCAACCCCAAGCATCAAATACATTGGGCTCGACTTGTCCTGAGCCACTGCTCCGACAATGCAACCGAGCGCAAACGAACCGATCAAGTTTACGATCGTAGTTGCCAAGGGAATCGGCTGGGACGCAAAGGCTTGTTGCATCAATTGCCCTACGCCGAAGCGTGCACAGCTGCCCGCAGCACCCCCCACGCCAACCAAGAACCAAGGATTGGCAAATACGTTTGCAAACCAATTCATCTGCGCCTCAAGATGTCTAGGTAATAAGCTTAGAACAGGCAAAACACTGCTGGAAATTCTACAGGTTGCCATTCAGAATGGTGTGACACTATTCAACTCTAGCCATTCCACTGCCATTCCACTGCCACTCTATTGAGGTTCACCTGCCATGTCGTTTTGGAGATCCATGCCCTATTTCCATGTCGCACTCTTTGTGTGCGGCTGGCTGCTGATGCCGATCGCGTTGCATGGCCAAGAAAAGCCGGCTGCGGAAAAGGAGGCTAAGCAAAAGCCGGAGGAAAAGAAAGAGACCATTGTCGTCACCAAACACTCGGTCAAAATCAACGGCACCGACGTTAATTACGACGCGACGACGGGGAAGTTGTTGTTGCGAGACGACACGCTCAAGACCAAAGCCGAGATGTTCTTTATCGCCTACACCAGGACAGGTGTGGCGAACGCGGAATCGCGACCGGTGACTTTTTGTTTCAACGGTGGGCCGGGGAGCAGTAGCGTCTGGTTGCATTTGGGAATGCTAGGGCCGAAACGAATACGCTTTCCGAGCGATGCCACTCCGTTAAGACCACCCTACGTTCTCGAAGACAACCATTTGAGCTTGCTCGATGTTACGGACTTGATCTTCATCGACCCAGTCAGCACCGGCTACTCGCGACCATCGGAAGGGGAGGGCAAAGAACAGTTTCATGGTTACGAAGAGGACCTCCGCAGCGTGGGTCAGTTTATTCACGATTGGACGACCAAGTACCAACGCTGGCTGAGTCCCAAGTTTGTATTAGGCGAGAGTTATGGCGGTATTCGAGCTGCAGGACTAGCCGGCTATCTGCAAGACCGGTTTTACATCGAACTTAACGGAGCAGTAATTGTCTCGGGAGTCATCAATTTCCAAACTCTCCGATTCGGTGGTAGCAACGATTTGCCCTACATCACCTTCCTCCCAACCTACACTGCAACCGCCTGGTATCACAAAGCGCTCAGTAGCGAACTGCAAAATCAACCCTTGGCATCCGTAGTCAAACAGGCCGAGGATTTTGCAAGTGGACGCTATGCAACTTCGTTGCTCAAAGGGACGTCGCTATCACCCGAAGAATTCAGCATCACGGCCGACCAACTCGCCAAGTTCACAGGTTTGTCACGTGATTTTGTTATCAAAGCTAAACTGCGGATCGACATGGACCGTTTCGCAAAGGAGCTGTTGCGGTCCAGGAGTCGAACGGTGGGCCGATTCGATAGCCGATATCTCGGGATCGATCGTGATGATGCTGGTGACGGGTATGAATACGACGCGAGCGGTGCTGCGATCTTTGGGCCATTTACGGCGACGTTCAATGACTATGTGCGCCGCAACTTAGATTTCAAAGAAGATCGCGTGTACGAAATCTTGACGGGAAACGTGCAGCCATGGAGCTATCGACGATTCGAAGGTCGCTATGTCGACGCAACAGAGTCGCTCCGCAAAGCCATGACGGCCAACCCGTACTTGAAGGTCTTTCTTGCGTGTGGCTATTATGACTTGGCTACTCCACACTTTGCGATGATGAATACGACCAATCATTTGTTGCTAGAGCCATCGCTCAAGAAAAACATCCAATACGAGTTTTACGAAGGCGGACACATGATGTACGTGTATGAGCCATCGCTGCTCAAGCTCCGAGAAGACTTGGTCAAGTACTACGCATCGGCATCCAGCACCCCAAAATAAGCGGCAAAACACAGAATTGGGAGAATCGCCAATAGGCTCAAATCGCAGGAATCCTATAGTTTTTTCGCACGATTGCCGAATACCCATGTCAAGGTCTAGGTTGCTTCTGACGCAAAAATCGTTCACAATTGCGTAGATTAGGTACCGGTCATTTCA
>JBEBHM010001260.1:0-1732 GCA_040080875.1 Pirellula sp. | reverse complement strand
GTTGTCTTCGCTGAAAAAGCTTCGACAACCAAAGGGAGACGAGAATATATTTGGTTCAAGTCTGAAGACTTGAACCAACGGCTTATTTTCTTACGCTCTTACGCTCTCACTCTCTCACAGCTCTGAGCATTTCTCGTTTGCCAGGAGGGCCTGGTATACGCTCAACCTTGTAGCCGGCTTTTTCCATCCGGCGCCTGGCTTCCCCTTGTGCGCAATACGTGACGAGGTATCCGCCTTCGGAAGTTAGAGTAAACAGATGGTCAAATACGGTTTGTTCCCAAAGTTCCGGTTGGGCTCCAGGAGCGAATGCATCAAAGAAAATGCAATCAAATTTTTCATGCGCAGGTATCTGATCGTAGGCTGAAAGTTTTTTAAAATGAAAAGAATCAGAACTGAGTGTCTGTTCCATGTGCATCCTTAAAAAGATATCCTGCTCTTCAGGGAAAGCTAAGTACTGCGGGTAATTTAATTTTTGGGCGATGGCCGAATCAATGGGATAAGCTTCTATCCCTGTGTAGCGAATTTCTTTTTCTGAAGTGATAGCAAAAAGGTAGGCCAGAAAGGCGTTCCGATCGCAGGTCGACTTATCGTCGATGAAACCGCGGTGGGTAATGTGATCAGCGAAGATGAACGCCTCGGCGTTTTTCTTAAAGAGGCCTTTCGCGATGAAAACTCGAAGCGCATGCTTATTATCTACGGACATGGGCTGGCGTTCGAGGGGTTGAAAGATGTTTCGCTAACGGAGCTTGCCTCGCAACTAGCCAATCATTTGCCCGAGAGAAAAGCTTCGAAGAAGCCGCTGGACATTCTTTGGTTCAACTCTTGCTTTATGGCAACCATAGAAGTCGTTTATCACTTGCGAAATCTGGCGACGTACCAAATGGCATCAGAGGCGGCAGAGTTCACCGCCGGTGCACCGTTTCAAACGCTGAGACTTTTAGATGAAGGGCCCGATGATGTACAGTCGGTCGCGAAAATGCTCGCCGAGAACTACCTCGAGTCTTACTCGGTCAAAGAAAAGGGATCGCAGAGTAAGGATGTTTTGATTACTTCGGCGACCATTGCCGTCATTGAGTCGGATCGGCTGCGTATGCTGGTCGATGCGATGGGCTGGGTGGTGAACTCGCTGAAACCCATGACTGACGCCGAGAAAGAGACTCTGAAACGATCGCGCAAGCGCGTCGCTATCAAGATAGAGAACGCGTCGATGATGATCGATCTAGGATCGTTCCTGAGATATCTGAAAGACCGCAAAGATCGTTTCAATTCGCAGGAAGCTCAAGCCCGATTGGACTCCATACTGCACCTCTTGGAGCTGGAGAAATCCGCCAAAGTTAAAACCAACCCTCGTCTTACCCTCTACGCTCCGGCGAAAAACTCCCGCTTGGTATATGGGTACGATGAATGGACGCGCGGTCATAAAGATGACCTCGATACGTTGGCGCTTCTGCCCAATGAGCTAAAGTTCGATCGTTTCGTAAAAGGAGCCAACGATCACGAGTGGCCTTCGCGAAATATCGTCAAGCGACTTACCATCAGCCCCTTTGCTCCGGGCCTGAACCACTTCGATTGGTACTTCGAAGGAAGTAATCAGCGTTTCCATCGTGAACGTAGTAAGCAAGACTTTGCTACTTTTGAAGCAACGCACGTCGGAAATCCGATCCGTTTTTCGGGATACACACAAGAACGCGGAAAACTCGCGGAGATCTACACTGGTCTAACGGTTCTTGAT
>JBEBHM010001259.1:0-1732 GCA_040080875.1 Pirellula sp. | reverse complement strand
GTTATGTTGCCCCCGCGTCCGGTGGCACTGTTGCCGCGACTCGTGGTGACCCCGAACATGAGTCGCTGGCGCGGAGGCTTGGGTTGAGCTTTGCTCCCGTCGACATGGCACGAGAACATTTTGGCCAGCGCGTACATATCCGCTTGCGAAAAGTTTCGATACCTGCGGGTGGTTCCGAAACGATCTTCTTGCCGACCATCCCTCACAAAATCATTGACGTGCGTTATCTTGCCACCGCAGTTTCCATCAAGCATCCGCTGGCAGCTTTTGAAATCACACTTCAAAACGGTTATCAGTTGCCAGGAGGGCCGGGGAGCGTATGGAGCGAACATGGCTATCTTGGCGACATTATGTTTCCTCGACTGGTGGCAGATATTCCTCAACTGGTCACTTATGCCATTGATTCATCGATCGAAGTGACCAAGCAAGAAGAGGTAAACCAAGAGAACCCATTCGACAGTCCGTCGACCTCCAGCTTTCAATTGCTCAATCAGAATTCGATCTCGGAGGTTGTCACGCATCAGAGGTTGTTTCGATATCAAGTCAACAACGATGGGCTCGAAAGGCGGAATGTTGTTATCGAGCATGAGCCTGCGGGGGACCAATGGATCCCCGAAAAAGGGACACTCTACAAACCTTCACACTTGCGTACCGAATACCGTTACGAGATTGCGGTTCCGCCGCAGCAACGGCTAGCACTAGACGTTCGCGAGCATCGTGTCGAACGACTTTTTTGGGATCGAAGCAATACGGTTCTGAAGATCAAGCAGCTCCTTACCAAACCAGGGCTGTCCGTTGAATTGAAATCGATTGTGTCCAAGTGGTTAGAGGAACGGGAACGCAGCGAAGGGTTGATTGCAAAGCAACAAGCATTAGCTAAGACCATCGACGCATACTCCTCGGAGCAGCGGCGAATTAGAGATCTTATCGAATCGGTCAAGAGCGACGAAGGGTTGCGAAAGCGATTTGTATCGAAGTTGGGTTCGCTCGAGGATCAAATCGAAAGCGCTCGGGCCGATTTGGACAAAACAATCGCTGAGGCGAGCCGACAACAAGCGAAGTAGGTGTCAGGCAAACACTTAACGCGATTGAAAATCGCAACAAGTACCAGGCACCTAGTTTACAAAGAGCGCGGGCGTGATAAATTTATTCGCAAAGGAGAATTGCAATGCCTAGAATACCACGGGCTGAAGTTTTTCAGCCAAACGAAGTTTGTATCGTACATTTGATTCAAAGATGCGTACGCAAAATGTACCTCGCGGGAGTCGATCCCCTCTCCGGAAAAGATTATAGCGCCCGCCGCGAATGGATTCGAGCCCGTATGGAACGACTCGCCTCCGTCTTCGGGATCGATGTCCTGTCATACGCCATTCTATCGAACCACCTCCACATCGTGGCTCGCAACCGACCTGATGTTGTGAAAACTTGGTCGAACCAAGAAATCGCTCTCCGCTGGCTCAAGATCTTCCCCGGCCAACATACCGACGAATTTCTTGGCGATCCGACCCAAGCGCAAGTGGATGCCCTGGCTCGCAATAAGGAGAAGTTGGCAGCAATTCGACTTCGACTGTCCGATTTCTCCTGGTTTATGAAAGCCCTTTGCGAACCCATTGCCAGACTTGCCAATTTCCAGGATCAAGTTACCGGCCACTTTTGGAATCTTCCGGCATTGTGCAGTCCTCTTCTTAGTTGGATGAAGCGATATGAAATGCAAGCGTATTCGCTTGCAGCG
>JBEBHM010001258.1:0-1733 GCA_040080875.1 Pirellula sp. | reverse complement strand
ACGGATCAAACATATGTCATCGATGACGGAACCGATCTGCGGAAAAAGCGAGCAGATTTCGATTTGGCTTGCACCGTATTTGGCAAAGGGATGTTGCGCGCCAAAACAATTCAGCTTTTGACCTTGAAGCTGAGCCAACTGCTGACCTTGCGTCAGGCTTTCAGGCATGCTTTGTCCGTGCATCTCCCCAAGCTTAGGTTTGGGGTCGAAAGTCTCCAATTGCGACGGGCCGCCAGCCATCGAGAGCCAAATGACACGCTTTGCCTTTTGGGGGAGCGGCAGTTTTCCAAGAACGCCCGTTGCCGATCCGGCCGACACGTCGGATCGATTCAATAGCGAACTCAATGCGACGAGTCCAACTCCTTGGGACGTCCTACTAAGAAAAGTTCTACGGCTAGTCTCAAAATTTGTTGAATGGAACATTGGACTTTGTTCGAACGGAGAATCAGATTCCGATGGTCAGGAGATCGTTCGATCTTGTGCCGCAAGCGCTCTGCCGTCAACTGCCGTTCGACGAAATTTGTAACGAAGTTGCTCCGCAACTTCGGCTCCGCGCTCAAAGTGTCAGCTCCGCGATCTAAGTTTCACACAGTCCTGATGCCGCACTGCAGAAAAGGCACCTTGCGGATCAAGCAAGAGAGGCTCGATGAATATTCAGGTAAGGCGGCGAAACACCCACGATCCAAGCCGATGGGATTCTAAAATTGGATTGGTTGTTCTTATTCCGGAAAAATGCGAGGGCCATCGGTTTCGTACCGACCTGCCCCACCTTGATAGCGCTCTCCGTGACTCCACAACAGCCAAGTTTTTCTTGAGAACCATGACCCCGAGTAGTCGAACCCGAACGTCCCTTCGCTCGCCTGCCTGCGTTCCCCACCAATCGCTGTGCCGCCCCCGACGTATCCCAATCGGTAACTGGACAAAACACTCGGCAACGCGAACCGACCGATGCAGTTGGGATAGCCCGATCGGGCAAATCCATTTTCGCAATATCGCCCCCGCCTAGGTCCTGCCGGTGTTTCCTTGGCCCGAACCCCTTCGAGACGATACTCGGGTTCGAGTTCGGGTTCGCTGGTTGGAACAACCACATTGCCGATAGGGCCGACAGAATCTTCCATCCTCGGCCTTTTGCCTACATTTTCGATTGCTTGCTTATGCTCGATGGGCCGAGATTCGTGGATGGGCTCACTCAAAATCGAAGCGTCCGGGAAACGAACCACGCGGCGCGGTCCCTCGGCGCTGAGATGAGCGCAGAATGCCATTGTGAGGCAAAGGACGAGAACAACAGTATTTCTAACGAGACACATCTCGGATCCATTGTGCAAAATGGCTACGATACTTACGCTCGTATTGATCGTCCCAATTGGCACATCCGACACAAGCAATTCATGGACGCCAAAACATGTGGAACAAACGTAAAACTCTGACGGACAAATCGTTCCAATTGCTACAGTTTCACAACTGGGACGCTCTTCACTTACGCTTTCGCTCTACTCCTTAGCGGCGGTCTCTTGATCGAGCAGTTTCAATTCTTCGATCCAAACTCGGATGTCATTGTCGTACTCGCTGGCCAAATCGCTCAGCACCAACTGTCGATGAAAGGACGCAGCTCCCTCCTTCAGGAGTTCGGCTGCTTCGGCACTCGGAAATCGTTTGGCGGGATCAGGAGAAATCAGGCCTCGGCAAAAGTTCATCAGGAGACCATTGCACGAAACCTCTTGTGGAAAGATTTC